>NZ_JAVKTS010000001.1:300000-600000 GCF_031460495.1 Tissierella sp.
CTATGTGCTTCAACTGGCATAGATAAAAAACAAGCTATGATAAATTATCTTTATTCTTCTACATCGGCTATAATTACTAACTTAGTTAAAACTGTTCCATTAAGCCAATTAGTAGGTCAAGAAATATTAGCTAATCTTTATCCATTATTTGAAGCAATTATAGAAAAACTTTATTCTCTAGGAGAATCAGACATAGGTCTATCTATGCCAGGGTTTGAAATTAGATCTATGCAGCATGAAATATTATATTCAAGACTTTATATGTCTTAGATATTTTAAGGAGATGAAAATATGCCATATGTAAAAATAGGAGTAGCTGGGCCAGTTGGCTCAGGAAAGACAGCATTAATAGAGAAATTAACTAGAAAAATGTCTAATGATTATAGTATTTGTGTAGTTACAAATGATATTTACACTAAGGAAGATGCAGAATTTTTAATGGAAAATAGTATATTGGAACATGATCGTATTATTGGAGTTGAAACTGGTGGATGTCCTCATACTGCCATACGTGAAGATGCTTCAATGAATTTAGAAGCAATAGATGAAGTTGTAAAAAGATTCCCTGATGTAAAGATAATATTTGTGGAAAGTGGAGGAGATAATCTTTCAGCTACATTTAGTCCAGCATTAGTAGATGCTACTATATTTGTAATAGATGTATCAGGTGGAGATAAAATCCCAAGAAAAGGAGGCCCCGGAATTACTCGTTCAGATCTCTTACTTATAAATAAAATAGACTTAGCACCTTATATAGGAGCAAGTTTAGAGGTTATGGAAAGAGATGCAAAGAAAATGAGAGGAGATAAGCCCTTTATATTTTCTAATCTAAAACAGGATAAAGGTGAGGATGAAGTAATTAAATGGATTAAAGAAAATGTATTATTAGAAGGAATATAGAAATGGGTAACTCTTATAAAAATACATCAAAGTTAAATATAACTACTAAAGGCAGAAATGGTAAAACTATTATTGAAGATGTATACTTCACAACCCCTTTTAAAATAACAAGGCCATTTTATGAGAAAAATGGTGCATTAAAGATAGTAGCTATAACTGTTTCCGCAGGTATTCTGGAGGGTGATGTTCAAGAAATTAATATTAAAACCCTAGAAGGCTCTAATACCATAATTACTTCTCAATCTTATGAAAAAATTCACAAGATGAAAGAAGAAGAGGCAAAGAGAAATACAGATATTTATATTTCAAAGAATGCTTTTTTGAAATATATACCATTACCAACTATACCTTTTGCAAACTCAGCTTTTTCTTCAAAAGTAAATGTTGAATTAGAAGATGATACATCTAAATTTATAATTTCTGAAATAATTGCTTGTGGCAGATATTCAAGAGGTGAAATATTCCAATATAAATATTTTAAATCATTAGTAGATGTTAGGGCAATGGGAAAATTATTATATAGAGACAATACATTTTTTAAACCTAAAGATTTTTATGTTGGAGAAATAGGAATGTTAGAAAACTACACTCATTTAGCTAATATCTTAATTTTCAATTTTGATTTAAGCGAAACAATTATAAGTGAAATTAGAGATATTATTGAGCAAAACAATGTAGATGGTGGAGTTAGCTATACCTGGAGTAAGGATGTTGTAATTCGTATATTAGGTTTTAACTCTCAGTCTCTAGAGAGAATTTCAGAAAGAATAATAAAAACTATTGAAGAAGGCAAGGAGGAGAAAAAATGCATTTAAATTCAAAAGACATAGAGAAGCTAATGATTTTTACAACTGGTGAAGTTGCAAGAAAGCGTAAAGATAGAGGTGTAAAGCTTAACTATATAGAATCGATTGCACTTATTAGTGCAGAGCTGCTTGAATTAGCAAGAGATGGAAAAACTGTATCAGAACTTATGCATTTAGGAACTAAGGTTTTAAGTAGAGAAGATGTAATGGAAGGTGTTCCTGAAATGATTGATGATATTCAAATTGAGGCTACCTTTCCAGATGGAACAAAGCTTGTAACTGTTCATAACCCTATTATTTAGAAAGGAGAAAGAAATGATACCAGGTGAAGTAATAGTTAAAGATGTAGATATAACTTTAAATAAACATAAAAGAACTATAAAAATTAAAGTATCCAACCATGGAGATAGAGCTATTCAAGTTGGATCTCACTATCACTTCTTTGAAGTAAATAAGCAATTAAAATTCGATAGAGAAAAATCCTTTGGAATGAGATTAGATATACCAGCTGGAACAGCTGTTAGATTTGAACCAGGGGAAGAAAAGGAAGTAGACTTAGTGGAAATAGGAGGAAATAAGGTTATAGTGGGATTTAATAACCTTACCAATGCACGTATTAACAAACATAATCTTGAAAATAGTTTAGAAAGAGCCAAAGCTAAAAATTTTATAGAATAGGGGTGATATTATGAGTAAAACAATTTCTGGAAAGGACTATTTTACTTTATATGGACCAACTACTGGAGATAGAGTAAGATTAGCTGACACTAATTTATTTATTGAAATAGAAGATGATTATACAATATATGGTGAAGAAATGAAGTTTGGTGGCGGTAAGACTATCCGAGATGGTATGGGTCAATCTGCAACAGTTACTAGTAGGGATGCATTAGATTTAGTAATTACAAATGCAATAATAATTGACCATTGGGGAATTGTAAAAGCAGATGTTGGTATAAAAGACGGAAACATAATAGGAATAGGTATTGCAGGAAATCCAGATATATCAGACAACATCCATCATAATTTAACAATAGGGGCTGGTACAGAGGTATTAGCAGGTGATGGGTGTATTCTAACAGCAGGGGCCATAGATACACATATTCACTTTATAAATCCAGGGCAGATAGAAGTTGCTTTGACAAGTGGAACTACAACTTTGATTGGTGGTGGAACAGGTCCTGCTGAAGGTTCAAAGGCTACAACCTGTACTCCAGGACCATGGAATATTCATAAAATGTTAAAAGCTGCAGAAAATTTACCTGTAAATTTAGGTTTCTTTGGTAAAGGAAATTGTTCTACTGAAGCACCTTTAATTGAGCAGGTAGAAGCTGGAGCTTTAGGGTTAAAAATTCATGAAGACTGGGGAGCAACACCTGCTACAATAAATGCAAGTTTAACTGTTGCTGATAAATATGATGTTCAAGTAGCTCTACATGCAGATACTTTAAATGAAGGTGGATTTGTAGAAGATACTTTAGAAGCTATAGGTTGTAGAACTATGCATACTTTCCATACAGAGGGAGCAGGAGGTGGCCACGCGCCAGATATAATAGTCGCATCTGCTAAAACAAATATATTGCCAGCTTCAACTAATCCTACTATGCCATATACTATTAATACTATAGATGAACATCTAGACATGCTAATGGTATGCCATCATTTAGATCCAGATATACCAGAAGATATAGCCTTTGCTGACTCTAGAATTCGTCCTGAAACTATAGCTGCAGAAGACGTTCTTCAAGATATGGGTATATTTAGCATAATGAGCTCTGATTCTCAAGCAATGGGTCGTATAGGAGAGGTAATTACAAGAACTTGGCAAACAGCAGATAAAATGAAGATGCAAAGAGGTCCTTTAGAAAGCGATACTGAAGATAGTGATAATTTTAGAGTAAAAAGATATGTAGCAAAATATACTATAAATCCTGCAATAGCCCATGGAATATCAAAATATATAGGCTCTATAGAAGTAGGTAAATTTGCTGATTTAGTACTGTGGAAACCAGCTTTCTTTGGAGTAAGACCTGAAGTTATAGTAAAAGGTGGCATGGTTGTAAATGCTAGAATGGGAGATGACAATGCTACTATACCTACTCCTCAACCGGTTCGCTATAAAACTATGTTTGGAGCTTTAGGAAAAGCTGTATACGAAACTTGTATTACTTTTGTTTCAAAAATTTCAATTGAAAATGGAACTATAGATAAATTAAATTTACAAAAGAAAGTATTGCCAGTTGAAAATTGCAGGAATATAGGCAAAAAAGATATGATTCACAATGATGTAATTGTAGAAGACATGGTAGTAGATCCTGAGTCTTATGAAGTATTGATCAATGGAGAAAAGATAACTTGTGAACCAGCAGAAAAACTTCCGATGGCCCAATTATATAATTTATTCTAAAAATGAGGATTTTTATTTACTTATGCCACTTCATTAAGATGATTTCTGTGTTCTACAGGAGTCATCTTTTTTAAATTACCATAGTATCACATAATTTATCCATATCCTTTGTAGTAACAACTCGAGTATCTGCTATCGTCTTTAAACAAGAAGTAATCCATCCAAATCCAATATCTCAATTTTCCTATGTTGCTTCTGCTTAATAAGTCCTGCGTCTTCAAGATCATACAGCTTTCTGCTTATGGTTTCTGGAGTTGTACCTAAGTAGGATGCTAAGTCTTTTTTACTCATGGGCAATATAATTTCTGATGATTGTTCTTCACTATCCACACACTCAGCTAAGAAAAGGGCTAGTCGTGTCTCCACTTTTTCTGCTGCAAATCGTGCAGTTTGTTTTTCTGACTGTCCTAATCTATTTGAAAACTCATTTAATATTTTTAAAGAAATAGAAGGATATTTCATAAGAAGCTCCTGTAAATCCTGACGCTTTATTGTGCAGACCTCAGTCTTTTCCATTGCTTCTGCATATGCTTCACGAACAGATTCCTTAAACAATGCCAGCTCACCTGTAAAATCCCCTACATGTAAAATACGTACCAGCTGCTCTTTTCCGGATTCAGATAACCGATAAATTTTAATTTTCCCTTTGTTTACAATATATAGAGAGTCTGAAAAATCACCTGCACGATAGATTATCTCTCCCTTTTTAAATGAAACTGATCTAGTTACTTCCATAATCTCAGCCATTTGGTCCTCCTCCAGATGGTTGAAAATCGGAACTACAGAAATACAAACATGATGGCCTTTTTCTTCATGATGATGCACATTTATCACTCCTCTGAGTTGATTATTTTTATTCTATCAAGTGGAAATATTATAAGTTTTGCCTTACCTAAAATCTTGTCTTCAGAAATAAAGGGTTCCTTCCACTTTCTGCTATCCATAGAATGTATTCTAAAATCACCAAGGAAAAAATATTTCCCTTCAGGTACTGAAAAGCTCCCACTCAAATTATCAGGATATTTTACATATGGTTCATCCAGCTTCTTATTGTTTACAAAGACCTCTCCATTTTTATTTATTTCAACTAAGTCATCTGGCAGCCCAATAACCCTCTTTATCATTGTTTCCCGAAACTCTTCTGAGTAAAACACTAAAATGTCTCCTCGCTCAATTGAGCTGTAATTATGAATTCTGCTAGTAATAATACGGTCGCCGATTTCTATTGCAGGATACATAGAAGCACTTGGTACAACTACAACAAAGAAAACAAATTTATAAAGTAGTAGAACAATTAAAATGACAGCTGTTAAAAAGGATATCCATCTCTTTATAGTATTCATTTTTGGTCTCCTATAGTAGTATTTTAATTCTAAAAACCGCTTTAAGATAGTTTGACTTAAAGCGGTTTATTTATCTATTTCTTCTTAGCTTTATCTAATTTAACATGTGATATTATAGTTGTAATCAGGAATAATCCTGCTAATGACCATGGAAGCCAATTTTTATTATTTTCACTTGCTACTTCTTTACTATGAGTTTCTACTGCCTCTTCTTCATGAGTAGCTGTTTCTTCTTCAGAATGACCTGCTTCTTCGTGGCCACCTACTTCTCCATGATGATCTTCCTCGCCCTCGGCAAATTTAAAGAATTTAACATAAGCTTCAATATATTCTCTTCCAGCTTCAACATCATTAACATCAAAATCCTTTAAAGCCATTGCATTATCAAATCTTTCCTCTAATTCCTGCATTCTTTCTTCTTCTATAAGACCTTCCATCGGTGACAAATCACCAATTGCAATACTCTCGTCAGCTGCTATTACTACCTTATCAACAGTTGTTCCTGAAGGTTTCACTCCTGTAAATGGTGCACCTTCCCCAGCTCTGTGCACTCTGATAAGCTCAGAAAGGAAATACTGTTCTGCAAGGGCCTTTGCATCTGGGCTCAGGTCTTTAACCTTCATGCTAAGTTCAAAGACTTCTGTTATCTCTGCCTCATAATCAGGCATTACCCATATCAATGCATGGTTAATATTATTTTCCTCCATTGCCTCCAGTCCATCGATAACAGTAGGACCATCCATTGTATCACAATGGGCACTGGCTGATATAGGAAGCATAATCATAATTGCTATTGCTGTCATCAAACCCATAACCGATTTAAAAATCCTTGATTTTTTCATTTTTCCATACCTCCAATTATTTTTTGTATTAAGAAGCTCTAATAGATAAGACTGGATATCCCAGCTTTTCTATGATTTGTCCTAATTGTTCTACTCTAACCTGAGATTCATCAAATTGAGCTCTTACCCTGCTTGCATTAAATAAGACCTCCACATCCTCAACACCAGCAATTTTCTTCAAAGAAGTTTCTATCTTCGAAATGCAGGATGGGCATGTTACCTGTTCCAGTTGAAATACCGCCTTTGTCATGTTTTTTTGCTCCTTTCGTCGGTTTATAGATTCATTTTAAAGCAATTTAAGATATAAAACCTTGATGTAAATCAAGTTTCTAACTTTTTTAAAGAAAATAGCCCCTACATTAATTTCTTCTCCGTTATTTTTTGAATTCTATACTAAGATTGACTATATAGAAGAAGGTCTTAATATCTCAAGAAAGACTGCAGCTAAGTATTTACGACATCATTATTATCCTCTCAAGGAATACAGAATCTGTTTGCCTATTAGTAAAGTAACAATTTTATATTTTTGTATTCAATAAATAAATCCTGTTAAGATTATTAAGTCTTAACAGGATTTATTTGTTTTTATCTCTTTCATAGCATCTTTTATTATTCTAACAAGATATTCTATTATTGAAATAGTGTATTATTTTTTCAAACCAATATTCTATTTGAGATTTATCAGGACAATTTTTTAAATAAACAAAATTAAAAGGATGACTAATATGAAAATTTCGTATTGGAATTTCTTTAAGATATCCTTGAGATATTTCCTTTTTTACAGCTTCACGGTACATAAAAGTGATGCCAATGTTTTGATGACACAATTCTTTAATAACATTCATATTACCAACTTCAATTTTTCTTTTAAAATCTTTAATACTTAAATTTTGATTGTACAATGCTTGTTCTAGTATATCACGGGTTCCACTTCCAGGTTCGCGGAGAATAAGATTTTGCTCAAGCAATTCCTGCAGATCATTAGTTTTGCATGCAATCTCATTTTCTGGAGAACAAACACCAATAAATGTTTCATTGGATATTAATTTGAATTCAAATTGATTTTGGTTAAAATGACCTTCCAGCAGGGCGAAGTCTATTTTCCCATCATAAAGCATTTCCTGTAGAACATTAGTATTTTCTACAAACATTGAAATATTAGTTTCTGGATCTTCTTTAAGTATTTTATGCAAAATAGGTGGAACAGTGTATTCCCCAATAGTTAATGTTGCTCCAAAATTCAATGGTTTGACTTGATTTTTAATACGGTGCAATAAGGGTAAAATTCGCTCTGAATTTGCTTTAAGTGTTTTTACATATTGCTGCAATGCTTTACCTTCTTTAGTAAGAGAAAAATTCTTTCCTTTACCTGATATTAATACTACCTGGTAATAATTCTCTAAAAACTGAATATGCTGTGTAACAGCAGGTTGTGTCATGTTTAATTTTTCAGCAGTCTCTGTATAATTGCAAGTTTCACAAAGTGTAAGGAATGTTTGTAATCTATTATCTAACATTTGGGACCTCCATATAAATTTAATTTATATAAATACAAATTATCATAATTTCATTTTATACAAATTAGATGATATACTCAAGATATTATTTAAGTAATTGTGGAGGTATCTTATGTTAAAAAAATAAAAAACTTCGTACCAGGTTTGTTTTTTAGTGCTGGTGTAGCTATTGTCGCAATGTTTTTAAGTAGTCTAATAGCAGGCGACATTATAGGTGCCACTGTCATGGCCCTTTTAGTTGGTATGGCATTGAATCCCATATTAAATAAGTATAAGCAATTCAACCCAGGAGTAAATTTTACAGGAAAAATTATTCTTCTATAATATAGTACCTGAAATTTCAGGAACTTTAAAATTTTGTATGGTGATGGCTTTGTCAGCAATTGGCCTTAAAACAAGCTATGGAGATATCAGGAAAATTGGGCCTAAGCCAATGATTCTCGGCAAATATAAGGCAACCCTATTTATACCTGTATCTGAATAACATTGATATTGTTCAGATATAGGTATAAAATGTTTATAGAATGATATTTGTGGAGGAGATACCTTATGTTTATAGAAACAGAACGCCTTGTTTTGCGTAAGTTCCAGGAAGATGATTTTAATGATTTTTGCGAATACGCAATGGATGATGAAATGTGTAGAATGATGGGTAGGAGGTTGATGCACTCCAGAGAAGATGCACTTTGGAATTTTGAATGGCTCAAAGATAAAGAAGAACGATGCTATGGGTTGGTCTATAAGGATACAGGTAGAATTATTGGCAATCTTACTGTTTGTGCTGTTCCCAAGGAACTTTTAAAATTAGAGGAATTAAAGGGCAAAGTCGGAAAAAGCATGTCTTTCTCCATCTCTAAGAACTATCAGCGTAAAGGTTTAATGTTGGAAGCAGTAACTGCTGTGGTTAAGCACCTATTTGACATAGAGGGTATGGATTACATTCAATGTGGTCATTTTCCTTTTAATACTGCTTCTGAAATGCTTCAAAAGAAACTGGGTTTCAAGTACCTTACGACTCAGCGTTTTGATGATGAAGGGATAGAAGTTACTTCTGTTGAAAATATCCTTTGGAAAGTCAGTTAGAATTTGTTTATTCTGACTGACTTTTTTAGATATAGATAGAGTTGTGTTAATTACCTTTTTGGATTTTTAAAATAGGATAAAATTCAGATTACTTAGGACAATTGTGAAAATGATGTTGATAAGTGGATGGATGATTTATATACTATAGATGAACATTAGTAGATTATTACGTCGCAATTATTAAAATTATTAAATGTAAAAAGGTTAAATTAGTATGAGGTATTATTGAATGACCACATGGAATGGGATGACTGTATTCTATATATTAATATCCTGTATATTTGAATAATTATGCAATAGTCGGAAGTAGTTATAAGTTAAAGATATAGGAGGTGGGATAAAATGAATGCAGTTTTGACTGTAATACCAATTATACTTATTAGGTATGGGCTTTTGAATATAGTAAACAAAGAAGCACTTAAACGTGCAGGTTTATTTGCCCCAGTAATCGGAAGAGAAAAAGTAGCATATTGGGTTTATCAAATTTCAACCTCCCTTATACTACTATATTTATTATTGCTTAAAATCAGGGCAGACTCTGATTGGTTTTACATAGGTATAATAATCTATAGTATAGGAATTATTTTATATGGGGTATCTATAATAAATTATGCTAAGCCTAAAATGAGCGGAATAAATTTAAATGGGTTATATCGAGTATCCCGCAACCCTATGTACATTGCATATTTCATTTATTTCTTAGGGTGTGTATTTCTAACACAATCATGGATATTGCTTGTGTTATTAATATGTTTCCAAATATCTGCTCATTGGATTATTCTTTCAGAAGAAAGATGGTGTATTAAGAAATTTGGAGAAGAATATATAAAATATATGAATAGAGTAAGACGTTATATTTGATAGGTATAATTTTATTTGACTAATAATTCGCACTTTTTATAAAATACGTCACAAAGGTAAATTTATATGTAACTAACTTATATTTAGATTTGGGGATGATAGGTTTGATTGATTTTTGCAAAATGGAGGAAAAAGATATTTCATTTCTTACTGGATTGCTAAACGAAAAAGATATTATTGCTTCTTTACATAACGCTGTCAAGAATTATGAAGAATGGCTAGAAACATATAATAAGTATTGGAAGAATAATAGTGATGAAAGTCATTTTATAATTTGTTTTGATGGCATTCCAGTTGGTTGGTTAAGATTAAATGGGCTTTCAAATACTGAAACTGCATGGATTGCTATGCTTGCAGTATCACCTGAACAGCAAAATAAAGGAATAGGTCATTGTGCGGTTGCTTTTTCAGAAGAGTATGCAAAGAGTAAGGGTTTTACCAAGATTGGTATACATACAACTGATGAAAATTTTATTGCTCAAAAACTTTATCGGAAATGTGGATATTCGATTGTTGAATATGGGAAATGTACTACAGGTGATGGAGCTAATAGAATGGGTTACAGTTATATGAAAAATCTAATCTAATTATATAGCTTAATACGAAGGTTATACAGCTTCCATTCTCTTTTAAAATATGCGTTAGTAGATTATTGCGTAATAGCTGGTACAAATATTTTTCATGGGTGGGTGTTATATATGAAGGTTGCGTTTGTAGATAGAGATGGAACAATAAATAAAGATTATCAAGATGATGACTGGAGATATATTTATGAACCTGAGTTACTTGATGGTTCGTTAGAAGCATTAAAAGTTATAAGCCAAAAAGGTTATCACATCATCATTATTACAAATCAATACCTGATAAATGATGGAATCATCACATTATTACAGTACAGAAAATTTACAGAAAAGCTATTGCTGGAACTAAATAATAATGAAATAGACATATTAGATACGCTCTACTGCCCACATTCAAGAAAAGAAAATTGCAATTGCTTTAAGCCCAAAACAGGGCTTGTAGATATGGCTTTAAAAAAGTATCCGCATATAGAATTAGACAAGTCATTTACAGTTGGAGATTCTGTCTCTGATGTAGAACTTGGAAATAAGTTTGGTATTATGACATTTGGGATTAATGTAAATTCTGAGCTATTTGATTATACCCGAATAAAGTCTCTTTTAGATATTATTAAATATTTATAGAACAATTTAGCTCGATCATTTATATTTAGCATAGTAACAGTAGATAAGTGTGAAGCAGATTATTATATTAGTTGAGGTGTTGATAGTGCAAAAGGATTGGATTTTCAGTAGTGAATCATATATTTGTAGTTTCAGAACTGTTGGTGTATTGATACGAAATAGTAAAATTTTAGTTCAACGAGACGAAGAAAGTAATGAGTACGCTTTACCAGGCGGGCATGTGAAGATTGGTGAAACCTCTATAGAATCCTTAATTAGAGAGTACAAAGAAGAAACTGGAGCCGATATTAATTGCCAACGACTTATCTGGACAGAAGAGTGCTTCTGGCATTGGAATAACAAGCTGGCAAATACAATAGCATTTTACTATTTAATAAACCTATGTGATGGCTCTGATATTTCAGATAATGGGGAGTTTATTTCCCAAAAAGATAATTGCAATGTTTTTTTGGGGTGGATGCCATTAGAACAGATAAAGTCAATAACAATATACCCTTCATTTATTAAAGAAAAAATATTTAATATAAGTCAACATACTGAGCATTTTATCAGAAGATGCTAAACTAACAAAATAGGCATAATTCTTAAGTATCTATATAACACATTCTTTATTTTTAGCGTCGTAACGGTAGATAAATATGCAATAATCAACTAGATACCTGCTAAAAACCTATAATCTAAAATAGGGGGGATTACAATTAATAAGCCATTAAAAATCTATGAGAAAAGAAAAAAGGTTTATTATGATTTATTACAGAAACAAGCTAAAAGGGTTGATATGATTACCAATATCAGATTAATTATAGCTTTAACGGGGATAGCAAATATAATGTATTTATACTTTATCAAAAGATACTATTTGATTTACTATATATTTATTGTATATATGTCGATCTTTGTATTTCTAGTTATCAAGCATAATAAGTTGAAAGCCAATAATAGATATTTTCATGCATTCAATAAGATTAATGAAGATGCGTTATTACGCCTAAAAGGGGATTGGAATAATTTCGGTGACACTGGTGCAGAGTTTCGAGATGATAATCATAGCTTTTCAAATGATCTTGATATATTTGGTCAAGCATCTTTATTTCAATATATTAATACTACAACAACCTATATGGGAAGAGATATACTGAGGAAATATCTTACTCAACCCTGTAAAGATAAAGAGGTAATTAGAAACAGGCAGAAAGCTATTGATGAACTAAGTTGCAAGTTACCCTGGCGTCAAAGATTTATGGCAGAGGGTTTAATAGTAAATAATAAATCTAATGATCACGATGCTTTATACGAATTCTTTGAAACGAAAAATGAAATGTATACAAAGTATTGGTTAATAATTGGAGCTGGATTAATTCCCATGATTAGTATAGGATTTTTTTTGCTAGCCATCTTTAAAAAAATACCATTCCAAATCCCTATTCTAATGTTGGCAATACAAATAATCTTACTTATATTTAAATATGCTGAAAGATCAAAACAACTAGATTTAGTATATAGACATGTAGATAGTATAAAAGTATACAGGAAGATGATAAATTATATAGAAAAGAGGAGTTTTAAATCTGAATATCTTATAAAATTAAAAGATAAACTTGTAGATATAGATAAACTTACAGCTTGTCAACAGATAAAAGAATTAGAGAATATTGCTGATAGTATTTCTAATAGGAACAATCCATATTTTATGATAATTAATATTATAACATTATGGGATTATCAGTGCATGATTGCATTGGAACAATGGAAGAAAAAGTCGGGGCTTCTGATAAGGACTTGGTTTGAAACAGTGGGGGAATTTGAAGCTTTATCGAGCCTAGCTAATATAGGGCACGATAATCCAGATTGGACAATCCCAAAAATAATAGATAATCCATATTATATTATGGCAAAAGATATGGGGCACCCTTTACTTACTGATAAGCGCGTATGTAATGATTTCAAAATAGATGGTTCGACCAAGGTCTTGTTAATAACAGGTTCAAATATGTCTGGTAAAAGTACATATTTAAGAACCATAGGAATTAATCTGATATTAGCCTATGCAGGTGCACCAGTATGTGCTAAAGATTTTTGTTGTAGTATATTTAATATATACACATGCATGAGAGTAAGTGATAGCCTTGAACAAAATACATCCTCCTTTTATGCTGAACTTCTTAGAATTAAGAAAATCGTAGATGAATCTAAAACAAATAATGTGTTTTTCTTATTAGATGAGGTATTTAAAGGAACTAACTCTCATGATAGACATGAAGGGGCAAAGATACTTATAAATAAGTTAATAAATAATATGGCAATAGGGTTAGTATCAACCCATGATTTAGAATTGGAAGTCCTTGAAAGAGAAAGCAACGGGAAAATTAGAAACTACCATTTTAAAGAGTATTACAAGAATAATAAGATATATTTTGATTATAAAATTAATAGGGGCATCTCTACAACTAAAAATGCAATGTATCTTATTAAAATGATAGGAATTGATGATTAAGTCCTTAGGTATGGTGAGTCTAATTTACCTTAGAGTCGCAACAGTAGTATTATAAGTCTTAGTAAGAATAAATTCTTGTTAAATTTGATGGGAGGCAATAGTTAATGGATATAAATATTATCAAAGCTGAAAACAAACACTTGATTGACTGTAAAATTGCTTTACAGAAGTCTGAATTAGGAAGAGTATATTTTTCTGAAGAAGATAAAGCTATTCGAGCCTTAAATGAAGGAATTTCTAAAGGAGAAATTTTTATTGCCATAAATAAAGAATGTGAATGTTTAGGCTTTGTTTGGTTTATTCTTAATGGTTCATTTCATAGCTTTCCGTATTTACATATCATAGCTGTAAAAGAGGAGTTTCGTAATTTTGGAATAGGGAAAAAACTATTACAATACTTTGAAGAAACAACTTCTAAAAATTCTTCAAAGTTATTTCTTGTAGTTGCAGACTTTAATCCAAGAGCTAAACAATTGTATCAAAGTATTGGGTATAAGGAGGTTGGAATTATTCCAAACTTGTATAAAAGAGGAGTAACCGAGTGTTTAATGATGAAAGAAATATAATTATTATTAGATACTTGTTGCGTGTTCTTTATTTAATATGATGCAAAAAGCTGTTATTCAATACATAACAATGGTAATTAGATGGAGGAATTCGATATGGATAGTTTTGGTCTAAATGAGATGCAAAAAATGCAAAAGGAATTACAAGAAAAATATAAGGATAAATGGGGTGCATTGTCACCAGAAAAGGGTCGTAATCAATTATTATGGATGATGATTGAGGCAGGTGAAGTTGCAGACATAATCAAGAAAAAAGGTGACAATCAGATTGTGGATAATGAAGAGACAAGGAAGGATTTTGTAGAGGAGTTGTGCGATGTTCTAATGTACTTTAATGATGTAATGCTTTGTTATTCTATTTCACCTGAAGAATTAAAGAAAGTATATTTAGAAAAACATTGCAAAAATATGGGGCGATGGTAAATACCAATTCACTAAGGGGGATTATATGATAGGTTATAGTGAGCAAAATAAAAAGGCTTGGGAATATAATACATATGATTTTTGGGTAAATACTTCTGGGAAACCATCTGATAGAGCTAAGGAAAATTTAGAAAACCCAATGACGATGTTAAGAAAATATGTGCGCTATTTTGATACATATGAAGGTATTAAAATTGCTAATATTTGCGGTTCATGTGGTAAAAAAGCAATTCCATTAGCAATTTTAGGCTCGAAAGTTACAATCTTTGATATTTCAGAGGATAATAGAAAATATGCACTTGAAGTTGCAGATGAAGCTAATGTGGATATTGATTTTGTAGTTGGTGATGTATTGGAAATTGACATGAGCAAATATGAAGGATATTTTGATGTGGTTTTTATGGAAGGAGGAGTTCTACATTATTTTCATGATATTGACCAATTTATGAAAATAATGTATCAGCTTTTAAAGCCAAATGGAAGAATGATTTGCAGTGATTTTCATCCATTTCAAAAGGTATCAGATATTCTAGAATTAGAACAAGCAACAATGAGTTATTTTTCAACAGATGTACTTGAAGGTGAAATGGCTCATGCAAGATTTTTCCCTGATGAGATTCGCAGACATATGCCTTTATGTAGTTATAGGAAATACACCATTAGTGAAATCATTAATGCAGTTATTGAAAATGGATTTATCCTAAATAGATTTGATGAACATCCATCTTGGACAAATGAAAAATTACCTGGAGAGTTTACAATTATTGCAAAGAAGGATTAATAGATTGTTATGATATAATAAGAAGTAAAGATAATTAAAATAAAATTGATTTTGGCATAATATCATCTTGGAGGTACAAAATGTATAAAGGACTTAAATTAGCTTCAAAAATTGATAAGGTTTTTTTGAGAAATATGCTCAAAATAGCTTTACCTGTTATGATTCAAAATTTGATTACTTCTTCACTTAATATGGTAGATACCATCATGGTGGGAAAATTAGGAGAAGTAGAAATAGCTGCTGTTGGAATAGCCAATCAGTACTTTTTCTTTTTTACCATGATACTTATTGGCTTATGTGGAGGATGTAGCGTTTATATTTCTCAATACTGGGGAAAGAAAGACTTTACAAATATAAAAAGAGTGCTTGGTTTAGGATTAGTATCTGTTTTGCTTGTTTCTATAATTTTCATGGCTGTAGGTTTTATTAATCCTGAAAAAATCATTTCAATATTTAATAAAGATTCTACAGTTATAGATTTAGGAGGAAAATACTTATTTATAGTATTATTTAGCTATATTTTTACAGCAGTAACTTTTATCTACAGTTATTCTTTGCGTTCAATAGGAAATACTCTTGCACCTTTGATTGTTAATATAGCAGCACTTTTATGTAATGTGTTTTTTAACTATATTCTCATATTTGGAAAATTTGGTGCTCCTGCCTTAGGGGTAGAAGGAGCTGCAATTGCTACATTAATAGCCAGAGTAGTTGAAGCAATAGCACTTGTGTTTTTAGTTTATAAAGATAATGGAGTATTTGCAGCAAAATTAAGAGAATTAAAAGATTTAAACCTGGACTTTTTCAAGAAATCTTATAGGATTATTCTGCCTGTTTTATTAAATGATGTATTATGGGCTATGGCAAGCCTTATTTATTCCGTTGTTTATGGTCGTATGGGGACAGGGGCTACAGCTGCTATTCAAATATGTAATACTGTAAGTAATATGTTTATGGTAGTGACCTTTGGAATGGCAAGTGCATCTGCTATAATGATTGGTAACAGCATAGGGGAAGGAAAAGAAGAACAAACCATTGATTATGCTAAAAAATTCATGGGAATTTCTTCGTTTGTCAGTATAATTTTAGGATTAAGTTTGGCATTAACATCTCCTCTTATATTAGATTTGTTTAGTGTTTCTAGTGAAGTAAGGAGCAGTACTTTAATTATGCTCTATATAATCTCTATAATATTTATTGTTAGATTTTTAGGAATGATTATAATAGTAGGTATTTTGCGTGGGGCAGGGGATGCAAGAAGTGCCCTTATAATAGAGGGATCTACAATGTGGTTTATAGGAGTTCCTCTAACCATTATGGGAGCATTTTTGTTTAAACTTCCTGTACACTTGGTATATGCCTTGGCAATTTTGGAAGAAGTAGCAAAATTAATCTTAGGATTAATGCGATTGAAATCCCGTAAGTGGATTAATAATATAACATAAAACTTCTGCTTTTTAGCAGGAGTTTTTTTAAGTTGACACTGCATAATTATAGATTCCTTGTTTCACTTGAAATGACAACCATGGACTTTATTATTTATGAAATACTAACAAAGAGTTGTTAAAATTTTTGGAATTTTCTATAAAGTAAATGGACAATAAATGATATATTATTAGATTATAGAAACTAAATAAATATAAAGGTTTGAATCCTATGATTGCAAATAGCATATGTGTTAATCTTTATAGAAAAATGCAGTACACAAACTTCACAGGGCTAGTTCATTCAGTTTTTCATAATGCCTTCAATGTAATAACATCAGATAATGAGTTTATCACATTTCTCAATTTTAATAAGCCTATGGCTCCATATACCATTAGAGTATCAGATAATATATCCTTTCTTAATCTTGGCATTGAATCTTCCATGACAATTAATTTTTACCATAATTACATAAGACTTGAGAGACTTGGTATTGATATTTTTATTGATAAAGCTTCTAAATGGGATGGAAATCCAATTTTTGCATATCCAAGGGATGATGTAGAAAGTATTTTTGAAAAGTTAGAGTTAATGAAAGGTTTTCTGATTCACTCTGAGAAAACAGAAGGAATTTTATCATTGCTAACTACTCTTAATGACAAATATTGTGGATTTCAATTGATTCCAATAAATCAAACTTCAGATAAAGGAATTATTTTTATTAAGGAAAGATTTTCAGATTTTATTGAATCTTATATAGGAGAGTGTAAAGCTACTATTGGAGACAGAGTTAAAGATGTAGTTGGATTTGGTCCAGGGCTTACTCCATCTATGGATGATTTTATAAATGGACTTATGATTTCTAGAATATATTTATTTGACTATTTAAATAAGGACATTGTTGATTGCCTAGCATTCAATCAGCTTATGACTGAGAAAATAGACGGAAAAACTACAAGAGTTAGTGAAGAAATGCTAAAGACTTCATCTAAGGGAGAGGTAAATCAGGATATAAGAGACTTAATGCTTTCCTTACTTTCTTATACCAATATTGATGATTATAATCTCCTTTTAAAGAGAGTAGCAGATTTTGGTGAAACATCAGGAACAGATATTATCTCTGGAATTTATATTGGAACTATAATTCAATTTAATCAATTTTCTAGGAGGTTGGTAAGTTATGGCTAATGTGAAATATAATATTAAGAAGAATACCTATTATGATTCTGTTACATTAATGATACTTTCAAAAGACATAAAGAAGAAAAAAGGTGTACAAGAAGCATTAATAGGTATGGGTACTGACTTAAATAAGGAAATTGCACAGAATTTAGGATTATCAAACTCTGAAATCACTGAGATAACTCCAAATGATTTCTTTATAAGTATACTAGCAGATGATGAAGTTGAAATTGAAGATATTATGAATGATGTAGATAATCTTCTAAACCAGAAGAAGAAAGACAGAGATAATGACTACATGCCACCAACTTTGGACTCTGCTATAAAACATGAACCACAATCTAATATGGTTCTTATATCGATTCCTGGCAAATATGCAGCTGATGAAGTAAAAAAAGCCTTAAATAAGGGACTAAATGTTATGCTCTTTAGTGACAATGTAAGCATTGAAGAAGAAAAGGAGCTAAAGGATCTAGCCGTTAGCCAAGGACTTCTTATGATGGGACCTGACTGCGGTACAGCAATAATAAATAATGTGCCATTAGCTTTTGCCAATGTTGTAAAAAAAGGACATATTGGAGTAGTGGGGGCATCAGGTACAGGAACACAGGAAGTTACTGTTCTTATAGATAAGCTTGGAGAGGGAGTATCGCAGGTAATAGGAACAGGTGGAAGGGATTTAAAGAAGGAAATTGGTGGCTCTATGATGTTGCTTGGCATTGAAGCTCTTATGAATGATCCTGAAACTTCTGTAATTTTACTTGTTTCAAAACCACCAGCGGAAGAGGTTGCAGAAAAAATACTTAAGGCAGTAAAAGATTCTCCAAAACCAGTGGTTGTTCATTTCATTGGTGGTGACAGAAGTATTATTGAAAAATATGGTGCATATCCGTCTTGCTCTTTAGAAGATGCTGCAAGAAAAGCAGTAGCATTATTGAGAAATGAAGAAGTTGAAGATTTTGATAGATTTGACCTGTCAGATGAGAAAATTAATAGGATTGTTGATGAAGAAGTAAGTAAATTTGCTCAAGAGCAAAAATACTTCAGAGGCTTTTATACTGGTGGAACATTAGCAGATGAAGCTATGAAATTACTAAGTAAGGATATTAAAGATATATATTCAAATATACCACTTTTACCTGAATATAGAATGAAGGACATAAGGATAAGCACTGGAAATACTTGTATTGATTTTGGAGATGATGAATTTACAGTAGGAAAACCACACCCAATGATAGATCCCCTAAGCAGGATTGAAAGACTTTACCAAGAATCAAATGATGATGAAATGGCTGTATTACTGATGGACTTTGTACTTGGTTATGGTGCTCATAAGGATCCAGTCGGAGAAATGATACCTTCAATTATTGAAGCAAAGGAAAAAATGTCAAGTAGGGGCAAGTACCTATCAGTCATAGGATATGTATGTGGAACTAACAGTGACCCTCAAAGTCTAGAAGAATCTAAGAAGAGACTTGAGGAAATAGGAGTTATAGTAATGCCATCAAATGCTCAGGCAGTAAGACTTACTGGCTTAATTCTAGACAAGATTAAATAGGATTGGAGGTTTTTCATATGAAAGTGAATGAACTTTTTAACAAAGAACTTAAAGTAATAAATGTAGGCTTGGAATCATTTTACAAGGATTTAAAGGAACAAAAGATAAAAGTTATACATGTTGATTGGAGACCCTCAGCTGGTGGTAATAAAAAACTCTCCTCTTTATTATCAAGACTTAAATAATAGGGTTTGTTTCTAATATTTCAAAAGGAGTGGTAAAAATGATAGCAGAAAAAATTGCTAAGGCTAATCAAGAGGTCCTTGAGAGAATATTAAGTGCTCAACCTACGCTTGTTAGGGTAGGGAAGGCGAGCGATGATGTCCCAGGAATGACTAAAAAGACCATACTTCACGCAGGACCACCAGTTACTTGGGATAAAATGAGTGGACCACTTCAGGGGGCTGTTATCGGTGGTTTAATCTATGAAAGACTGGCATCAAACGAGGAAGAAGCAAGAGCACTTGCTGCATCAGGGGAAATAACATTTGATTCCTGTCATCATCACAATGCAGTAGGGCCAATGGCAGGCGTGGTTACCTACTCAATGCCTGTTTGGGTAATGGAGAATAAGACTTATGGAAATTTTGCATATTGTACTATGAATGAAGGATTGGGAAAGGTATTAAGATTTGGAGCTTTTGGAGAAGAGGTCATAACTAGACTAGATTGGATGGAAAAAACCTTAGCACCAGTTTTAAAAGAGGCATTAGAGATTACTGGTGAAATAGACTTTAAATCCTTGATAGCACAAATTTTACAAATGGGTGATGAAGGTCATAACAGAAACAAAGCTGGCACTTCATTAGTGATTAGACAACTTGCTCCAGCTATAGTAATGACTAAATTCTCAGAAAAAGATAAGGTAGATGTACTTAAATTCCTAAATAGTAATGACCATTTCTTCCTAAATTTATCAATGCCAGCATGTAAATGTACTATGGATGCTGCTGCGGGTATTAAATACAGCACAATAGTAAGTACAATGGCTAGAAATGGGACAGAATTTGGAGTTAGAGTCTCAGGTCTTGGTGACAGATGGTTTGCAGCACCAGCTGAATTAATTGATGGACTTTATTTCCCGGGATATACAATGGCAGATGCTAACCCAGATTTAGGGGATAGCTGTATAACTGAAACAGCAGGAATCGGCGGATTTGCCATGGCCACTGCTATTCCAATAGTTCAATTTGTAGGAGGAAATCCACAGGACGCTATAAATTACTCAAAATCCATGTACGAAATAACAGAAGCTGAAAATAATATATATAAAATACCAGTTCTTGATTTTAGAGGAACAGCAACAGGCATTGATATCCAAAAAGTTGTAGAAACAGGAATTCTTCCAGTAATCAACACGGGTATTGCCCATAAGGATCCTGGTGTTGGGCAGGTGGGAGCAGGGATCGTACATCCACCTATGAAATGTTTTGAAGATGCTTTAGAAGCATTTGTAGAAATACTAGAAGCAGATGGAGAATTATCCCAAGCATAGATTATTGTATATTGTCATTAATTAAAAAATCAAACTAAATAAAGGGAGGAAATAAAATGAATTTATTAGAAAACTGGGGAAATGTAAAGATTTATGATTTAACACAAAATCTTAGCCATTTAACACCACCTTGGCCTACTTATGAACCTCTTCAAATCAAGTTTTTTAAGAGATTAGCACCTAATGGAGCTAACGGACAATTAATCACTACTTCAAATCATGTAGGAACTCACTTAGATGGACCAATGCACTTTGATACGGCAGGAAGAGATATTGCATCATTAGAAATGGAAAAACTAGTTGGACCAGCAGCAGTAGTTGATTTATCTGATATATCAGAAGACTTTGGTATATATACTCCTCAAGATATTATGGATAGAGTAGAAGTAAGAAAGGGAGATATTCTTATTATAAATACTGGATATCATAGATATGGATGGGACCAACCACAAGCAGATGAAAGAAGATATATGTTAAGACATCCAGGACCTTCAATGGATTTTGTTCAATGGGCAATAGATATGGAACTTAAGTGGATCGGAGTTGACTGCGGTTCAGCAGATCATCCTATGAACACTAAAATCCGTGATTGGGAACCAAGAGAAGCAGAAGCATGTGATAAATATATGAAAGAAAAATTTGGTAAGGGATTAGATGAAATATACCCATGGCCACAAGTATATCAAGCAATGCACACTAAACTATTCATTAAACCATATGAATTAATTCATGCTGAAAATGTTGGTGGAGATATTGACCAATTATCAAATAAACGAGTAGTTGTTGGATGTTTCCCTTGGAAGTTCCAAGGTGGAGAATCTTCAATTTGTCGTATAGTAGCATTTGAATCAGTATAAGATGAATAGCATGGACTACCCGTCTTTCAGACGGGTAGTTACAATAGGAGGATTGCTATGAAACAAGCATTGGAAAATATTAGAATCCTTGACCTTACAAGAGTATTGGCTGGTCCATATGCTACTATGATATTGGCAGATATGGGTGCAGATGTTATAAAAATTGAAGTGCCTAAAACTGGAGATGATTCAAGAGGATATGGACCTTACTTAAATGAGGAAAGCGCCTATTTTATGAGCATCAATAGAAATAAAAGAAGCATGACACTAAATCTAAAGACTGAAAAGGGTAAAGAAATATTTCTTGAAATTATAAAGGATATGGATGTACTGGTGGAGAATTACAGGCCTGGTACTATGGAAAAGTTAGGTCTTGGTTATGATTATCTTTCAACAATTAATCCAAAACTTATATATGCAGCAGCATCAGGTTATGGTCATACAGGACCCTATAGCAAAAGAGCTGCATACGATGCTGTTGTTCAGGCTATGGGGGGAATCATGAGTATAACAGGAGAGAAGGATGGAAAAGCAACCAGAGTAGGCTCATCAATAGGGGATATATCTGCAGGTATGTTTACTGCTATTGGGATTTTAGCTGCATTGGAAAGCAGACATACTACAGGAAAGGGGCAAAAAGTTGATGTGGCAATGCTTGATTGTCAAGTAGCAATGCTTGAAAACGCCATTGCGCGATATTATGTAACTGGAGATGTACCAAGACCATATGGAAACAGACATACATCAATAGTGCCTTTTGAGACCTTCGAAACATCTGACGGGGAAATAATGGTAGCTGCAGGGAACAATAATCTTTGGGCAAAGCTTTGTGAATGTCTTGAAACAAGAGAACTTATTCATGATGAAAGGTTTAAAGATAATCCACTTAGAAATGAAAACTATGATGAATTAAGGCCTTTGCTCTCTCCAGCTTTTAAGGTAAAAACTACAAAGGAGTGGCAGCTTTGCTTGGATATGGAAGGGATACCTAATGGACCTATTAACTCTATAGATATGGTGGTAAATGATCCACAGGTTTTAGCAAGAGAAATGATAGTTGAGATTGAACACCCAATTGCCGGGAACTTCAAAATGCCAGGCATACCAATAAAGCTTAGCAATACACCGGGAAGTATCAGAACTCCTGCTCCAGTTCTTGGACAGCATACTGAAGAGATACTAAAAGAATATTTAAAGTATGATGATGAAACAGTTGAAGAACTATTTAGTGATGGAGTGCTTTAACGATGTAAAGAGATAATTTATAATAGGCATATTTAATATCTTATGCTAAGATAAATTATGGGGTGATGGTATGTATAATATATCTGGGATTACAGTAGAAGAATTATTAGATTTAGATATTATGAATGAAGGAAAGATATTAGCAGGAAAAAAGGGATTAACAAATGTAATTACTAAAGTTAATGTCATGGAAGTGCCTGATATTATTAATTGGGTAGAAGAAGGGGAATTTTTACTTACAACAGCATTTTCCATGAAGGATGATTTAGAAGGTTTTAGAGATTTGATTATTCATCTAAAGGAAAAGGGATTAGCTGGACTTGGAATAAAAACTAAGAGATATATTAAAGAAGTACCAATGGATGTTTTAAAAATTGCCGATGATTTAGGATTTCCTTTAATAGAAATTTCTTATGATTTATCCTATTCAACTATAATTACTGGCGTGCTGACAGAGATTGTGAATAATCAGACTAACAAGCTTTATAGGATTGAGTTCCTCGATGATCTTCTATCTAAGGAAGAAGCTAGGCATAAAAAGGCAATAGAAATAGCGGATTATTTTGATTTCGATACTTCACTAAGTTATTCTGTAATCGTAATATCAAATAATACTACTAGTAAATCTAGTAAATTTAATCCTAGGTTAACTGACTATCTTTATCAGATAAACAGAAGATTATTTAGCATTATAAACCGAATTATAAAAAATAGCTATCCAAAGCTAATGCTTGGAAACAAAAGTAATAAAATTATAATTCTTTATGGAAATGAACAGAATGATTCTATCAAAAAGGTAAAAGAAGATATTAGTGCTTTTTGCAATGAAATAATTAAATATGCTAAGTTTGAATCTATTATTGACAATATTGTGATTGGTATTGGGGGTAACTATAGTGACTCTATGGAACTATGGAGGAGTTATAATGAAGCAAATAGAGCAATAGAATATCTCCATAGAGTAGAGAATAAAAGACTTGCTTACTTTGATGAATTAGGTATTTATAGGATTTTGTCCTATGAAGAAATTAGACCAGATCTTATACAGATTTATAATGAATTATTAGGTAGCTTAATTAAGTATGATAAGGAAAAAGGAACGGAATTTATTGATACCTTAAAAAATTACTTTAAATATGCAGGTAATCTAAAGAAAATCTCCGGGGAAATGTTTACTCATTACAATACAATTGTATATAGGATTCAACGAGTAAAAGAGATTACTGGAATAGATTTTGATGATTACGATGATAGGCTAAATCTTCAAATAGCTCTTAAAATTCACGATATGATAAAAGCAGATTAATAATATTTTTACATCAAATTATCGCAATATTCACTAAATGAACATTACCAAGCTGCATCTCTAGCTACAGCCTGGAAACCATATAGTTAGAAGTAATCAGTGATAAAATTTACTAAAGGAGGGTAGATTAGATATTTTGCTTTTATGATTAATAAATTTAAGGGGGTAAAATCATGTCAAAGCAAGAAGCAAAACTAGCGGTAAGCCCAGAAGTAACCGGTTATTTGCCAGATGAAAAACCACAATTTATTAAGCTTATTTTATTCGCACTTCAACAGATTGTAGTTATGTTTCCAGCCACAGTTTTAGTAGCACTTATAACAGGATTCCATGTTTCAACGACTATTTTTGCTAGTGGATTAGCAACTCTAGGATTCATACTTATTACTAAAAGAGAAATTCCTTTGTATTATGGCTCAAGCTTCTCGTATATAACAGCTATTGCTTCAATTATGGCAGCTGAGCAATTTGCAGGTCTTGGACTTAATGATAAGATTTCTATAGCACAATTTGGTATTGTTATGTCAGGTTTTGTTTCAATAGCTGCTGGATTTGTAATTAAAAAAGCTGGGCAAGGTAAGATTGATAAGGTTCTTCCAGCTACAGTTACAGGAGCTATTTCCATGATAATAGGATTATCATTGGCTGCAAATGCACTTAGTAATGCTGCATCAATTCCAGCAGGAGTTGCAGCAGCAAGCGTAGCTTCAGCTACAAATTCAGCTTGGATAATTGCATTAACTACATTAATCTCAACTATTTTATATTCAGTTTATCTTAAAAAAGGTACTTTTAGTCAACTACCTATTTTATTCGGTCTTATTACAGGGTATATAGTTGCACTTATTATAGGGGGAGCAACTGGAGTATCATTTGTAAATTTCGATACTATAGAGTCAGTATCTGTATTTAATCTTCCTATATTTACTTTGCCTAAACCATCACTTGCGGCAATGTTTGCCATAATGCCTATAGCTATAGCTACTGTTCCAGAATCAACTGCTCATATTTATCAACTTGATATTTATGTAAATGACTTAGCTAAAAAGAAAAATTCCAAAAAGAAATATGATCTGTCAAGTAAATTATGGTTAAATCTAATTGGTGATGGATGTGGAGATATTATATCTGGATTTATTGGTGGGCCAGCTGGAACTAACTATGGTGAAAACATTAGTGCCATGGCAATATCAAAGAACTTCTCCGTTCCTGTTTTAGCTGCAGCAGCTATAATAACTATGATTATTTCATGCTTTACACCACTTATTAATGTTGTATATTCCATTCCTAATGCAGTAATTGGCGGACTTTCCATATATCTATTTGGTGTTATAGCGGCACAAGGTATAGCTATAATAATTGAAAAGAGAGTAGATATGTTTAGTTCTAAAAACCTTGCTGTTATAGCAGTAATATTCATTATTGGTCTAGGTGGTACTTATGGATTCCCAAGTGGAATGATACCTATCTTTGGAGCTGAGTTTCCAGCTATTGCAACAGCAGCTGTTTTCGGTATTGTTTTAAATCTACTTCTTTCAATTGGGGAAAAACCATCAGAAACTTAAAATACCATTAAGTAGATTAACATTGTTTTATTAATAAATATGAATAGACTGTTCAATAGGGGACAGTCTATTCATTTAAAGGTTGAGATAAATATTATGTTGGGAAGGTGTAGGATATGGATGGGTCTAAAATGGTTTTTAATATAGAAGAAGCGACTATTGAATCAGTCCATTCTGCAATTGAAAAAGGTGAATTAACCTGCCGTAAACTAGTAGAGATGTACTTAGAAAGAATAGAGAAATTTGATAAAAAAGCACCTAATCTTAATTCTGTTATCATGATAAATCCAAATGTATTGGATATTGCTGATGATTTGGATAGAAGGTTTAAGGAAGAAGGTTTTACAGGGCCACTTCATGGAATTCCAGTACTATTAAAGGACAATGTAGACACTGGGGATATGCCTACCACAGCTGGTTCCCTTAGCTTAGAAGGGGTAATACCTGAGGATGATGCTTTCATAACAAAAAAACTAAAGGATGCAGGGGCTATTATATTAGCGAAAACTAATCTTCACGAATTTGCAATTTGGGGAGAAACTGTTAGCTCCATTTTAGGGCATACATTAAATCCTTATGATTTATCCAGAACACCAGGAGGTTCAAGTGGTGGAACGGGTGCTGGTATAGCTGCTAACTTTGGCATTATAGGTATAGGTACTGACACTGTAAACTCAATACGGTCTCCTGCATCAGCTTGCAGCTTGGTAGGGTTCAGACCAACTATTGGGTTAGTAAGCAGAGATGGCATTGTTCCATATTCATTAACTCAAGATACTGCTGGACCTATTACACGAACAGTTGAAGATGCTGCGAAAATATTGGATGTAATAGCAGGATATGATATTAATGACTCTTCAACAGCATGGTCTAAGGGAAAAATACCTAAGTCTTATACTAAGTATTTAAATAAGGATGGTCTAAAGAGAAAGAGAATTGGAATACTGAAAAGTTTCTTTGGAAATAAGGAGATTCATCAAGAAGTTAATAAAATAATATATGAATCCATAGAAGAAATGAGAAAGAAGGGAGCAATTATTGTCCCTATAGAAGAAAACATAGACGCTGATAGGTTGGTAAAGGAGATTAGCATTCATCTATATGATTTGAAAGCTCATTTAAATATTTATCTTAATAATTTGGGTCATCGAACAAATATGCACTCTTTAGCAGATATAATTGCTTCAGAGAAGTATCATCAAGGAATAGAAGAAAACATCAAGACTGCACAGACTTTAGATATAGAAATGCCAGAGTATAATAAGCGTTTGATAAAAAGAATGGAACTTAGAAATTTTCTTATGAATATAATAGCAGAATATGAACTAGATGCAATCGTGTATCCACATCAAAAAATACCTGTTGTAAAGATTGGAGATGTACAGGTTGAAAGAAATGGAGTCATTGGATCTGTAACAGGTTTCCCTTCCTGTGTATTACCTGCTGGATTCACAAGCCCTACATATTCAGCTCCAATTGGAATACCAGTAGGAATTGAAATATTAGCTAAGGAGTGGGATGAAGCTACTTTGATTGAAATAGCCTATTCATTTGAACAAGCAACACAATATAGAAGACTTCCTCTTAGTGTAGATAGCATGAATAGGACTTCACAATAAATATTACTTTTTAAACAGTATGTATATTAAAAATCTTTAATCTAAGATAAGGAGGTATATGCTTTAATAGGATTGAGTTTCTATTAAGAAATATTATTTTAAGGGGGTAGGATATATGTTAAGCAAGTTTGATTATTATAGACCAGACAGTTTAGAAAAAGGGCTAACATATTTGCAAAATCACTCTGATACGAAGATATTGGCAGGTGGTACTGATCTAATGCTTTTACTTCGTAATAATGCAGTTATATGTGAGCATATTTTAGACATAAAAGATATCCCAGAAACAAAGATTTTAGAATATACTCCTGGTAAAGGTTTATTTATTGGTGCATCAATTCCAGTAAATAGAATAGCTGAAGAGGATGTTATTCGTGAAAAGTATCCTGCATTATGCCATGCAGCAGATTCATTAGGTTCTTATTTAGTTAGGAATCGGGCTACTCTAGTTGGCAACATATGCCACGCATCTCCTGGTGCAGATACATCTGCTCCATTACTTGTATACGATGCAAAAGTTCATATCGCTTCTAGTGAAGGTATTCGTATATTAAATCTTCCTGATTTTTTTACAGGAGTAAAGAAAACTGCAGTTAAAGAGAATGAAATAGTTCTTGGTGTGTCTCTTCCGGATGTAGAATTTGGAGACACTAGCATTTATTTAAGAAAAGCCCGTATTAAAGGTCATGATCTATGTAATGTAGGTTTAGCTATGCGTTTGACTGCAAGTAAAGAAGTATATGTAGCCTTAGCAGCTGTAGAACCAATACCTTTACGACTTACTGAATTGGAGAAATCCCTCGCAACTAAAGAACTAAATCCTGAATTAGGACCATGGATACAAGAAGAAATAAAGAAATATATGAATCCTAGACGAGGTAGCTTGCGTTCTTCTAGAGAGTTTCGTTTGCATATAGGGGGAGTATTGGCAAAGAGAGGACTATTGGAGCTTATAGAAAAGGGGGCAACAGAATATGTGCAATCATAATCATGATGAAAAAAATAATTGTTTTGAATATGTTGAATCACACATGCCTCCTATGCCTCTAAGTCTAGTGGTAAATGGAGAGATGGTTCACGAATTAGCAGATCCAACTATGACATTATTAAATTTTTTGCGCACTAGATTAAAGCTTTTTGGAGCTAAAGAAGGATGCGGAGAAGGAGAATGTGGTGCTTGTACAATTATAATGGATGGTAGAACGGTAACTTCCTGCTTGATATTAGCTTTAGAAGCTCAAGGTTCAAATATAACTACAGTTGAAGGTTTGTCTAAAGACGGGGAACTTTCTATTTTACAACAAGAATTTATAAGAGATGATGGTTTGCAATGTGGATTTTGTACACCAGGTATGTTAATGTCTGCAAGAAACTTATTAGATAGAAATCCAAATCCAACTGTTGAAGAGGTAAAGGAAGGATTGGCTGGTAATTTCTGTCGTTGCACTGGTTATCAACCTATTATAGATGCTGTTTTATCAGCAGCTAAAAGGGAAAGAGAGGAGTTGAAATAATGGAGAAGAAACAATTTAGACATATTGGTAAGTCTCCAGATAGAGCAGAAGCGCTTGAAAAGGTAACAGGTAGAGCAATTTATGTCCATGATATGGAATTGCCAGGTATGCTTCATGCAAGAGTATTGCTTTCACCACATGCTCGTGCAAAGATTATATCTATTGATATTTCAGCTGCAAAGGCACTTCCTGGGGTTAAGGCAGTTTTAACCGGAGAAGATGCACCTTATTTAGTAGGATTATATATGGTTGATAAATGTATTATTGCAAGAGATATAGTAAGATATCAAGGTGAGGTAGTTGCAGCTGTTGCAGCAGTTGATGAAGCCACAGCACAGCGCGCTATTTCTTTAATTAAAGTTGAATATGAAGTCTTGCCTGCAGTCCTTACTATAGATGAAGCTTTAGAAGCAAAAATATTAGTTCATGAAGATATTAATGAATTAGAATATTTAAAGGGAGTTTTCTACCCACAACCAGACTCTAATATTGCAAGCTGGAATAAAAACATACACGGTGATGTTAAAAAGGCATTTGCTGAATCTGATTTTATAATTGAAAACGAAATGTTTTTACCAGCAGCAGCCCATACTCCTATAGAGACCCATGTTGCAATTGCAGCAGCCGATCCCTATTCGGATAAGATTAAGATTTGGTCATCAGCTCAATCACCATTTGCCATTAGGCAATTATTAGCTAAGTCTTTAGGAATATCCGAATCTAACATTCAAGTCATTATACCATATATAGGTGGAGCATTTGGTGGTAAAGCTGGTATTCATTTAGAGCCTCTGGTTACCTTGCTTTCAAAAGCTGCTAAAGGAAGACCTGTAAAATTGCAAGCCACTCGTGAAGAAGAATTTAACCAATTACCACTTAGGGCAGCTATGAGGGGTAGAATTAAAACTGGTGTAATGAAAGATGGTAAGATTACTGCTATAGAAGCCCATTACGATTGGGACAGTGGTGCCTATGCAGACTATGGTGTAAATGTTGGTAAAACGGCTACCTATGCTGGTGCAGGAGCATATGAAATCCCTAATGTAGAGATACACTCTCGTACTGTATATACAAATAAAACATTTAGTACTGCTTATAGAGGATTTGGACATTTAGAGTTCCATTGGGTTATAGAAAGACAAATGGATATAATAGCTCAAAAACTAGGAATGGATCCTTATGAGTTTCGTATGATAAATATATTAAGACCAGGAAAACATACAATAAGTGGAGAAATAATTTCAAAATCAACAGGAAGCCCTTCAGATTGTTTAGAAGCAGTTGCTAAAGAAATTGCTTGGACTGGGTATCAAACTGAAGAAGAACGCGAAGCCCAAAGAAAGACTGGAAAGATTCGTGGTAAAGGGATTGCTGTTTTACAAAAAGCTCCAGCTATGCCTACTAGTACAGCTACAGCGGCTATTGTGCAAATGGATGGAGATGGAAATGCTAAGGTATTAATAGGTGCAATAGATATGGGGCAAGGCTCAAATACTGCTATGCAGCAAATTGCAGCAGAAACATTAGATTTGCCAATGGAAAAGGTAGAAGTAGTATGGGAAAGTGATACTCATAAAAACCCATATGATTGGCAAACTGTTGCTTCAAAGTTCACCTTTATGGGCGGAAATGCAATAATAAGAGCTGCTGAAGACGCAATTAGACAGATGAAAGAAACAGCTGCCCAAGTATTTAGATGTAATGTTGATAAGTTAGCCCACAAAGATGGCTACATTTATCATGTTCATCAAAAAGAACTACGCTTGTCATATGGCCAATTAGCTAGGGGTTATGCTTATGCAAATGGAAACGCTATTGGCGGAATAGTAATTGGTAAAGGAACTTATATTGCTGATGGGCTTACAAATCTTGATTCAGAAACTGGGCAAGGTCGTCCAGCTTTAGTATGGACCTACGGAGCCCATGGAGTTGATTTAGAAGTTGATATAGAAACTGGAGATATTCATATATTTAAAATAGCATCTGCATTCGATGTTGGGCAAGTTATCAATAAAAAGATAATTGATGGTCAAGTAATAGGAGGGGTATTACAAGGTATAGGTTCAGCTATATTTGAAGGCCTTAAGTTTGGTCCAGATGGACGATTACTCAATCCATCATTTACAGACTACAAGATACCTACGGCTAAGGATATACCAGATGAAATGGTACCAATATTTATAGAGAATCCTCAATTGGACGGACCTTTTGGTGCTCGTGGTGTTGCAGAACATCCTATGATTTCAGTACCATCCGTTATAGGTAATGCTCTTTATGATGCCTTAGGAATTAACTTTTACCATTTGCCTCTGTCTCCAGAGCGTGTAGCATTGGCTATTGCAAACAACAAGGAAGTAGATATATAAGCAATAAAATAGAGCCACCCTATAATGTAAGCATTATAGGGTGGTGTATTATTTATGGCTCAAGTCCACAAATTTTTCAGTTGGAAGTAACTCTTCATAGCAATAATCAAAATTAACAAATTGTCCGTTTTTTCTCATTACAGGATGAAATTTTTTTGATCTAATAGCTTCTATGAAATCTTTATCATCTCTTATAGTATCGTAAAATTTAGTTGCATATCTACCAATCTTATCCATTATATGAGCATCGCTAGCACCTAAAGATGGTAAAGATAATTCAGTAGCAGTAGCATATGCATGTAGGTTATGGTAAGAATAAGTACTTCCATTAAAGGATTCAACACCGTCTAATAGATCAGCTACTTCATGTAGATGATTTTCTAATCCTCTATTATTATTCCTAAAAGGGTGAGCAGCAACAGCTACCCCTTTATGTTTTCTCACCAATCTGAGGAGTTCCCCTGCATGTATCTTTTCTTTAGGGATATCTTTTAAACCAAATACCAGTATATCTCCTTGATGGGTTAGTACTTCTGCGCCAACTATTACTAAGACCCCATTAATCTTAGCTGAATCACCTATGTCATTTCTAAGATGGTTATTATCATGGTTTGTGATACATATGCCATCTAGGCCTATTAGTCTTGCTGTATCTATGCATTCTTTAAAATCAATAAAGCTATCTGAAGAGTACTTGTTTTCATGTATATGAGTATCGATTATCATCATTATTTTGCCTCCAATTATCTTGTTATTTAAATAATAACATATAAACTGCTTTTATTAATCTGGTATAGAAAAATGTAATAGAACACCAAGTTGTTATAAAGGGTATCAATACTAGTGCTATTAATAAATATTATAATAAAATTATTATGATTAATAATATCTATAAACATTGATTGTAATATTTTGGGATGATACTATAAAGTGTAGATTAAGAAAACAGCAAATAAATATATTATAAAGGAAGAGGTAAAGATATGAAAAGAAAAAGTATAAAACTATTATCTTTATTATTGTTATTGACAATGATTTTAACAGCTTGTGGTCAAGCAAATGATAATAATAAAGATGTCGTAGAGCCAAAAGACACAGAAATAGTAGAGCAAGAAGTAGTAGAAGAAGTAGAGAAACTTGACTTTGAAGGAAGACAAATGAATGTAGTAACTACATCTGAAAAATATGTAGAGTTATTTGATGCCTTTGCACAAGAAGTAAATGCTAAAGTAGACTTCTTATCCATGTCAAGTGGAGAAGTAATATCTAGAATAGAAGCAGAAGGCGGAAAACCAATGGCAGATCTTTGGTTTGGCGGCGGAATTGATGCCTTTATGGCAGCAAAAGATTCTGGCTTATTAGAATCTTATGTTCCTAAAGAAGCAGATAAGGTTCCAAGTCAATACAGAGACTCAGAAGGTTTTTGGATATCAAAGGGATTAACAGTAGTTGGATTCTTAGTTAATGAAGGGTTGTTAAATGAAAAGGGACTAGAAGCTCCTACAACTTGGGCAGAGTTAGCAGATCCAAAATATAAAGATGAAATAATAATGGCAAATCCAGCTATTTCAGGGACAAACTATGGAGCAGTAAAAGGAATATTGGACATGTATGGTGAAGAAGCAGGCTGGGCATTTTTAGAAAAATTAAATGCAAATATTCCATTCTACGGTAAAAGAGGTAAGGATCCAGAAGAAAAAACTGTAGCAGGAGAGTTTGCAATAGGAATAATACCAGCAGATAAATCTTCTTTTGATGCAGCTACAAAAAACAACTTGACTGTTGTATATCCTGAAGATGGTATACCTTGGGTACCAGAAGGAGTAGCAATATTTAAGGGTGGAGAAGGAGAAGATATAGCAAAGGCTTTTATCGACTTTATGCTAAGAGATGACAATCAAGAAAAACTAGCAGAGTTAGATGGTAAAGATGGAGCACAAATGATTAAAGAAGGAGTCGGCGGTTATGACTTAGGTCTACCGGTTGACAAACTAATTGATCAAGATATCTCAACTTTTGGAAGCATGAGACAAGAAATCTTAAGTAGATGGGAAAAATTAACTGAAGGAAAATAAATTTTAGGTGAAATGGTTAACCATTTCACCTTTTCATTTCTAAAGATAATCTATATAATTAGATTATAATACTTGAAAGGATAGGAATATGAAAAAGAAAGTTTTAGATTCATTAGATAAAATATTAATGTTAGCCATAATATTATCTGTACTAATTTTTATACTATATCCATTTGTTTCAGTCTTTATAACTTCTTTAATGGAAAATGGAAGCATTGATTTATCTTATTTTTCATTTGTAAAGGAAGAATCCTATTTAATAAAAAATTCTATAACTACTGGAATATACACTACAATTTTAAGTACTCTTTTTTCCATAATGATAGCAGTATATTCCTATACATCAAGCAATAAAGTTAAGAAAATAATCATGGCAATACTTATGCTAACAATTATTTCTCCTCCATTTGTTACATCACTTTCCTATATAAAACTCTTTGGAAGAAGAGGGCTTGTTACTTATGGATTATTAGGATTATCTATTTCACCTTATGGGCAATTAGGAATAGTATTGATGCAAAGTCTAGGTTTTACTTCTATGAATGCAATCTTGCTTATAGGATATTTAAACCAATTGGACAAAACCCTTATAGAATCAGCTCGCTCTTTGGGAGCCAAGACTACAGATATTATTAAAGATATTATTCTACCTCTCATGGGACCATCAATAACTGTAGTTATGCTATTATCTTTTATAAGGTCATTGGCAGATTTTTCAACTCCAAGGATAATTGGAGGTGCTTTTAATGTCTTGGCAACAGAAGCATATCTATCTGTAATAGCAAAGGGAAATATAAGAAGAGCAGCGACTATTTCAGTTATATTGTTTATTCCAGCTATTTTAGTCTTTGTATTATATATGACAAAATTTAAATCAGTAGCTATGAGTCAACATGGAACTAATTCAGGTGAAGGTATAAGTCTAAAAAGACAAGGGTTTTTATATAATATCATGAAAATTGGAGCGACATTTTTTCTGGTTTGGATTTTAATTCAATACACTTCAATTATTATGTCAGCTTTTACAGATATGTATCAGGGAAAGATGTATTTTACCTTGGATCATTTTAGGGATAGTAAGATAAGTGTAATGACTACATTTCCTAGAACAATATTAGTATCATTAGTGGCTGGTATAGTTAGTTCAGTTATTGGGCTTATATTAGAATACTATGCTTTTATTAGAAATTATAAAATAGCCAAGATAATAGATTTTATAGCTACAATGCCATATATTGTACCTGGGACATTTTTCGGGATTGGATATATATTAGCTTTTAATAAAGCACCATTAGAATTAACAGGAACTCTTTTAATAGTAATCTTAAATGTTACCTTTAGACAACTACCTTTTGCTTCAAAGGTAGGATATTCTACCTTGACTCAGATAAACAGAGATACTATTAATTCTGTGAAAGATTTAGGTGGACATAATCTTCATGTAATAAAGGATATTATTCTTCCTTTAAGTAAAAATGGTTTATTTATTTCTTTTGTAAATGGATTTACTTCAACTATGACAACTATTGGCTCAATAATATTCTTAATATATCCAAAACAAAAACTAGCTACTATGGTAATGTTTGATGTCATAGAATCAGGAAAGTATGGGGTAGGCTCAGTCATAGCATTTTTGATTATATTAATCTGTCTTATGGTAAATGGACTATATTTTTTCCTAATATCAAGAAAAAGGAGGAATAAGGATGTTTCTTACGGTATCCAACCTAACTAAAATATATGGAGATAAAAAAGTAGTAGATAATGTTTCCTTTCAAGCAGAAAAAGGCAGTATTACCTGTATCCTTGGACCAAGTGGCTCTGGGAAGACTACGATATTAAGGTGTTTAGGTGGCTTTGAGAACCCAGAGTCAGGAAATGTGACTCTTGATAATATAGATATATTAAAACTAAGCCCAGAGGAGAGACCTATATCAACAGTATTTCAATCCTATGGCTTATTTCCACATAAATCAGTCATAGAAAATACAATTTATGGGTTAAAGTTTAAAAAGATGACTAGAAAAGAAGCAATAAAAGAAGGACAAGGGATTTTAGAAATGGTTGGTTTGAAAGCTTATGATAATAGAAGGATAAATCAGCTTTCTGGTGGAGAACAGCAAAGAGTTGCCTTGGCAAGGTCTTTGGTAGTAAAACCAGATTTGTTGCTATTAGATGAACCCTTTTCAAACCTAGATGCTAAGTTGAGATTAGTTATGAGAGAAGAAATTCAAAGAATACAGAAGGTGTTTGATATAACAACTATCTTTGTAACCCATGATCAAGAAGATGCTTTTTCAGTGGCAGACCAGATTATCTTGATGAATAAGGGGAAAATAGAACAAATATCTTCACCAATGGAGATATATAATTATCCAAATGGAGAATTTCCATTACAGTTTATTGGCCGTTCCAACATAAAAAACACAAATGGACAAGTAGAATTTGTAAGACCAGAAGGCATTAAACTACATGGCAAACCAATGGAAAACACTATAGAAGGAAGAATAGAAAAAAGAATATTCAAAGGAGCTATATTAGAATATCATATATCAACTGGAGACACTGAGTTTATAGCAATAGAACTTTCAAGGGATAAGATATATAGTGAAGGTGATATAGTATATTTAGAATTTGGGTATAAAGAGATAGTATAGATTTTAAAATGTATCTTCATATTATATAGATAAAAAACAAATTCACATAGAAAATAGGGAGGAAAAATGAAAATATTACATGTATTAGCTCAATTACCTTCTAGAACTGGATCTGGAGTTTATTTTTCTAATTTAGTAGAAAACTTTAAGAAATATAATTATGAACAGAAAGTTGTTTTTGGCACAGAAGATGATTTCAAATGGGATCTTTTAGATGAAAAGGACATATATCCTGTAGAGTTTAAAACAGAAGAACTACCTTTTCCCATAGTAGGCATGAGTGATATTATGCCTTATGATAATACTCTTTATTCTGAGATGACCGATGAGATGTTTGATAAATGGATAAATGCTTTTAAGAAAAGACTTATATCTATTAAGGAAAAATATAGTCCAGACATAATCTTTACTCATCATCTTTGGATATTATCCTCAATAGTAGCGGAGATTTTTACTGATTCAAAAATAATAGGAATATGCCATAATACGGATATGAGACAAGCTCAAATGAATCCAGCAATTTACAATAAATATGCTAAAAATTTGGGAAAATTAGATTTAATCTTTGCTTTATCAGAGAATCAAATAGATGAAATAGCAAACATATATCAAGACATAGAAAGAGATAATATAATCTCTGTAGGTGGAGGCTTTAACCAAAATATTTTCTTTTTTCCTGAAAAAAAGGAATATAATGATAAAATAAGATTAGTTTATTCAGCTAAAATAGATCCATCCAAAGGGATATATGAATTATTAAAAGTATACAAAGAATTAAACTTAGATGATGTAAGCTTAGATATAATAGGTGTTCCAGATGAGAGAAACAAGAAAGAATTAGAAAAGTATATTAAGGATGATAAAGGTATCAAAGTATATAATGTAAAAGATCAAATAGCCTTAGGTGAAGAACTTAGAAAGAAAGATATATTTCTAATGCCTTCTTTTTATGAAGGATTAGGACTTATGGCTATAGAATCTTTAGCATCTGGTTTATATGTAGTCACTACAGAGATAGAAGCATTAATGACCCTTTTGGGTAAGGATATAGAGGAATCTGGAATAATAAAATATGTTCCACTACCTAGAATATATGATGTAGACAAACCTGTGGAAGAAGATTTACCGAAATTTAGAGAGAATCTTAAAGAAGCTATACTTACTCAAATAGAAAAAGTTAGAAATAGAAAAAGTTGTTTAATTGATGAAAAAGATAAGATAAAACAATTTTCCTGGGAATCCTTAGTGGATAAAATAAATGAAATAATAAAGCAGTAAAGCGGGTTCAAGCTTGAATTATTTACTTAAGGGACAGTCTTGTCCCTTTATCTCATTCAACCAATTCCCTTAGCAATTTTATTTCCTTCGCATGACCATCTAGCTCATTGGGTGTCTCTAGATAGAATGGTAAAGATTTTAATCTCGGATGATTAATAATCCGAGACATAGGCTCCAATCCAATGTTTCCCTCACCTATTTTTTCATGTCTATCCTTGTGACTAGAAAAAGGATTCTTTGTATCATTTAAGTGTATTGCATAAAGCTTATCAAGACCAATGATTTTATCAAATTCCTTCAATACCCCATCTAAATCATTGACAATATCATAACCAGCATCGTAGATATGACATGTATCCATACAAACCCCCACTTTTTCAGAGAGAATAATACCATCAATAATTCTTTTCAACTCTTCAAATCTACTTCCTATTTCTGTTCCTTTACCTGACATGGTCTCTAGTAGAACTATGGTCCTTTGCTCAGGCTTTAATATACCATTTAACATATCAATTATATATCCAATTCCAATCTCCACACCCTGTCCTACATGACTACCAGGATGAAAGTTATAGTAATTATGCGGAAGATATTCCATTCTTTTTAGATCATCCTCCATTATTAGCTTTGCAAATTCTCTTGTTTCAAGTTTGTTTGAACAAGGATTTAAGGTATAGGGGGCGTGTGCTAGTAGCTTGCCAAAATTATTTTCATCCATTAAATTTAATAATTTTTTTATATCCTCAGGATCTATATCCTTAGCCTTGCTTCCTCTAGGATTTCTTGTAAAGAACTGGAATACATTAGCTCCTATCTCCAAGGCATTTTTACCCATAGCTTCGTAACCTCTAGATGTAGACAAATGACAACCGATTTTAAGCATATTTTACCTCCAATTATTTTAATTATATATTATAGTAATACCCAAAAAGCGGGGTCAGCCTTGATTTATTTACTTATCTTAGCATTGTTTATATTTTATTAAATTATATTGACATAGATTAGATTAGAGCATATAATATGATATATGAACAAGTATTCAGATGTTCATATATCATATTAACAAAAGGGTGGTTTTTTTATGGAAGAAAGAAACAATATTGATAGTTGCAGCTGTACTGTAATACACGAGGATGTTGTCAATAGGGTAAAAGCACACATGCCTCAAGAGGAAACACTTTATGATTTAGCTGAATTATTTAAAGCACTTGGCGATAGTACAAGGGTTAGGATACTATGTGCCTTATTCCAAGCTGAAATGTGTGTTTGTGATATTGCTGCACTTTTACATATGACCCAATCTGCAATTTCACACCAATTGAGAGTTTTAAAACAAGCGAGACTAGTTAAGTACAGAAAAGATGGTAAAGTAGTTTATTATTCTTTAGAAGATGAACATGTTAAGAGCATATTTGATCAAGGTCTAATTCATATTAATGAGAAGAATTAATGACAGGGGGATTATATTTATGGAAAAAGCAATAATTAAAAAGGAATTTATCCTTGAAGGATTAGATTGTGCACATTGTGCATCTAAGATTGAAGAAAAAATTGGTCAAATTGAGGGAATTGGTTTAGCTAATGTGAATTTTGTAACCAAGACTCTAACCTTAGAAATAGAAGAAATAGACAGGACACAAGAACTAATTCAGGCAGCAAGTGAGATGGTACAAAAAATTGAATCTCATGTGAAGATAAGAGAAAAACAAACAGGAAAAATACTAAAAAAAGAAGTACTACTGGAAGGCTTATGTTGTGGTAACTGTGCTGCAAAGATAGAAAGGGAATCAAACAATATAGATGGTGTCAAGTCTGCTGTAGTGGATTTTGTATCGACAAAGCTTATCATGGAGATAGATAATCCATCCAAAGAAAATGCTATTATTGATGATATTAAGGAAATAGTTAAAAGAATAGAGCCTGATGTTAATGTAATTGTTCTTGAAAGCAAGAAATCAAAGGAGCATACTCACGCTCATGACCATGACCATGATCATGGTGATTCTAGTAAAGAAGAAATAATTAAATTTGCAGTCAGTGCTGCAATTTTTGTAGCAGCAACTGCAATGAAGCTTCCAAATGCTGTAACCCTAATGTTATATCTCATAAGTTATGGAATTGCAGGTGGAAAAGTAGTCCTAAGAGCACTTAATAATATTCGTAGAGGGCAAGTATTTGATGAAAACTTTCTTATGAGCATAGCGACTATTGGTGCCTTTTTTATTGGTGAGTATGCTGAGGGTGTTGCAGTTATGCTTTTTTATCAGGTTGGAGAGATATTCCAAGGTATAGCTGTTAATCGCTCAAGAAAATCTATCACAGCCCTTATGGATATAAGACCTGATTTTGCTAATCTTAAAATAGGGGATGAGCTTAGAAGAGTTGATCCTGAAGAAGTTAGCATTGGTGATATAATAGTAGTAAAACCAGGTGAAAAGGTGCCCCTTGATGGTAAGGTTATTGAAGGAAACTCCATGGTAGATACATCTGCCTTAACTGGAGAATCAGTTCCTAGAGAAGTAGTTATAGGTGATAGCATTTTAGGTGGAGTTATCAACAAGAATGGTCTCTTAACAATTGAGGTAGAAAAGGAATTTGGAGATTCAACTGTTGCAAAGATACTAGATTTAGTCCAAAATGCAAGTAGCAAGAAAGCCCCTACAGAGAACTTTATAACAAAATTTGCTAGATATTATACACCATTTGTTGTTTTCTCAGCAGCTTCCTTAGCTATAATACCACCACTTCTTATAGAAGGTGCAACATTCTCTCAGTGGCTTTATAGGGCTTTATCTTTCTTAGTAGTGTCTTGTCCATGTGCTTTAGTTGTATCAATTCCTCTTGGCTTCTTTGGGGGAATAGGTGGAGCTTCGAAGAATGGAATTCTTGTAAAAGGTGGAAACTACCTTGAAGCCTTGAATAATGTTGAAGTTGTTGTTTTTGATAAAACAGGAACACTGACAAAGGGTGTATTTAAAGTAACTGACATAAAGCCACAAAATAATATTTCTAAAGATGAACTTATAGCCTTAGCAGCTCATGCAGAAAGCTACTCTAATCATCCAATAGCTACTTCTATTTTAGGAGCTTATGGTAAAGAAATAGATAAGGAAACAATAAAAGACTATGAAGAAATACCAGGCCATGGCATTAGAGTAATAGTTGAAGGCAAAGAAGTTTTAGCTGGAAACAATAGATTAATGAGTAAGGAAAATATACTATATGAAGAGTTTGAATCTATAGGTACAGTAGTTCATGTTGCTGTAGATAAGGAATATATAGGATATATAGTAATATCTGATGAAGTTAAAGAGGACTCAGCTAAGGCAATAAAAGCTTTAAAGGCAATGGGTGTTAAAAAGACTGTTATGCTAACTGGGGATAATAAAATAGTAGCTATGAAAGTTGCCAAGGAGCTGGGACTTGATGAAGTTCACGCAGAACTATTACCTGACCAAAAGGTTGAAAAGCTAGAACTTTTAGATAAAGAAAAATCATCTAGAGGTAAGCTGGTATTTGTAGGGGATGGTATAAATGATGCACCTGTATTAGCTAGGGCAGATATAGGTATAGCAATGGGTGGAGTTGGTTCGGATGCTGCCATAGAAGCAGCTGATGTAGTTATTATGAATGATGAACCTTCAAAAATTGCTACAGCCATTAAAATAGCAAAGAGAACAAGAACAATAGTAGTGCAAAATATAGTTTTTGCTTTAGGTATCAAAGCAATTTTACTAGTACTTATAGCTCTAGGCTTAGGTACTATGTGGGAAGCAGTCTTTGGAGATGTTGGGGTAGCAGTACTTGCTATTTTAAATTCAATGCGTGCAATAAAAACAACTAAATAAGATGCAAAATTGAAATAAAAACTCCTGTAAAATTTACAGGAGTTTTTTAATAGATTGTTTTAGTTAAAAGTGTACGGTCTATAGTAGCTTAATTATTGATTCTAATTCTTCGGATAAAAGCTTTGCGAGTTCAAAATCATAGTCATTTAAAGCCAATTCTATTTTTCTTTCAACTGCTTTTTTCTTTTGTTCAATTTCTAAATAGTCTTTATCAAAATGATTTTCATAAATCATCTTTCTAAATTTTCTTGTACTAATCTTTCTAATCTTCTTATCTTCAATAAGTAAAACAAAATCCATACAATTTACTATAGAATAAAAATCATGAGAAACCATTAGAATTGCGCCATTATAGTTTATTAAGGCCTTTTCCAATGCTAGCTGTGAATAAGTGTCCAAATGACTTGTTGGCTCATCGAGAAGCAACATATTTGCATTGCTAACGGAAATTTTAGCTAATTGAAGTATATTTTTTTCTCCACCAGATAAAGAGCCTATTTTTTGATGCATAAATTCTTCATCAAAACCATAGCTTGAAATACAAGCGCCAATCTCTTCATAGGTTTTAAACCCAGCATCGAAGAGTTCTTCAGCAATGGTATTAGAATCAGTTAGCATTTCATCTTGAAATTGAGATAAATAAGCAACTTCAATATTTTCATTTATGACAATAGACTCATTGTTGTTTCTAAATATTTCTCGAAGCAAAGTGGTTTTACCGCTACCATTTCCACCGATTAGGGCTACTTTATCAGTTGATTTTATCTCAAAGTTAATACTTTCTAGTAGCACATCATCAAAGGCAAGGTTATAGTCATTGACTTTTAAAGCAATAGTTTCTTCTATTTCATTATCCGTAACTAAGCTTATATCCGGTTGATTAATATATACAAAGGGTGATTTAATCCTACGAGCTTCCAATCTTTCTTGAATTTTAACTCTAGCATTTAGTGATTTTCCTCTAGCTGCTTCAGTATTGAAGGTTGCAATAAATCTTAGTTTATCAATTATTTTGTCATTTCTCTCAATTTCCTCAGCATCTGCATGAGCTAATTCTTGTAATTTAATTTTGCTTTCCAGTAGTGAAAAGTTGTAATCAATATATCTGCCATCAAACTCTTGGAGCTCCATATTTTCAAGGTGCAAGATTTTATTAAAACAATGATTTAACAGAAATCTATTGTGAGTAATAACTAGTAGTATTCCTTTATGTGAATTAATTAGGTTTTTAAGTGAAATAAGGTTATCTAAGTCTAAAAATACATCTGGTTCGTCCATAATCATTAAATCTGGGCTATTTAACATTTCCTTAATTACTTGAATAAGTTTGAATTCTCCACCACTAAGCTGAGAAATCATTAGATCTTTATGTTTGATTAGATTTGCTAAACTTAGTTTCTTATTAATATGGCTTTCAAAATCATCTCCACCAATGGCATCAAAGGCATCTAAAGCTTGCTGGTACTTTTCTAATAAGGGATCAATATCTGAAGATGTTTCCATTTCAGTACAAATTGAGGATATTTCATTTTGTAGCCTAATAAATTCTTCGCCGATATATTCCAAGACTGTAATTTCTTTTGTCTTGTTTGTTTGGGAGAACTGGCTTACATATCCAATTCTACAATGGGGATCAATCTCTATTGTTCCATCGAAGGTATATCTTTCAGGATCCATAATCAAATCCACCAAAGAACTTTTTCCGCTGCCACTTGTGCCTATAAAAGCACAGTGCTGACCTTCTTCTAATGTAAATGAAATTTTATTATATAGATCCTTTTGTGGAAATGAGTAGGATAAGTTATCAACTTTTATCATATATATTATCACCTTTCTTTATCATAAAAAGAGCTTATAAAAGTAAGCTCTTTGATATATAATCTGCCCAATTGCAATTTTTCTATTTGATTTTATATATTATGACTTCTTGTGAGATCACATTTAGTAGCATAACATTTTTTAAGACTGATTACAATTATTTTATTTAAATAAAAATCAAGATTAATAGATTTATTATTGATCTTAGTTCAAAAATAAATTTCGGCAAATAGTTACAGCAAAATTCTATATTGAGTTGACTTAATATGAATTTCCATATATTATGTAATATGGAAATTTATTAAAACTGTTGCTTGTGCTAAAAATATCACAATAGATAGTAGTATCAAATATTTATAAAGAAGACAAATATCATACACGTGAGGAGAAAACAAATGAAGACAATTCGTCAAAAGTTAGTGATTTACACATTAATACTAGTTATTGTACCCTTAATTATTTCTACAGTAGCGAGCAATATTTATATGCGACAAAATTATGAGAAAGAACTGGAAGAAAATAATAAGCTACTAGCAAGTTCTATCTCGGACCAGGTAACAGCATTTATAAAGGAGGGTTATTCCCTTACAGAGCAAATTGCTTTAAGTAGTGATATTAAAGGTTTTGAGCCTAGAGATCAAAAGAATACACTGATGAATGTTTATGATAAACATTCTTATTTTGATTTGCTATATGTTCAGGATGCAAATGGTATGCAAACAGCTAGAACTACTGGTGAGCTGGGAAATCGTGGTAATCGTTGGTGGTTTATTAAGGCTATGGAAGAGCAAACTGCCTTTGTAAGTAAATCCTATTATACTTTAGCTACAAATACCCCTGTTACAACCATAGCTATGCCTATATATGGGGATACTAATAGAATAGTAGGTGTTATGGCAGCAGATATAAAGTTAACTGAACTTCAGGAACGAGTGCAGAAATATAGTGAGGGTAGTAGATTTGCCTTTATTATTGATGGTGAAGGCGTAGTAATAGCACACCCTGATACTGTACAGGTATCAGAATTATATAATTATAGAACTTTGAAAAAGACAGTCTTAAAGACAGATAGTAGCGGAGCAGTTATTGTTGATGAAAGTGGCAACCAAGTGACAGAGGAGCAAGATATTGAAGTTCCGCAGACATTGATGGAAATAACCGAGAAGGCTCTAAATGGAGAAAGTGGATCAGACACATATAAGGATAATGATGGAGTAGATGTGGTCAGTGCTTATCAAAGCATTACTCTTCCAGGGGTATCAGATAATTGGGCAGTTGTTACTGTAGAGAACAAAGATGATGCTATGGCATTCATCAATGGAACTGGAGTATTTAGTGCTATGATCGGTATTGTCTCAATTATCATAGCTGTAGTGCTTATTACAATAGTAGCAAGTAAAATTGCAGGTCCAATTAAAAAGTCTGCTGATTATTTAGAAGTAATTGCAGAAGGTAATTTCATGGTTGAGGTAGACAAAGAAATGCTATCAAGGAAAGATGAAATTGGTATTATTGCAAATGGCATTCAAACTATGAAGGATTCTCTTAAGGATTTAGCCATGAAAATTACATCGGAATCAATGAATATACAAAATAGAGTTGAAGATGTGGTCAGTGAAGTTAATGAGTTGAATGATAATCTGGAAGGAATATCTGCTACAACGGAAGAACTTTCAGCAAATACAGAGGAAACAGCTGCAGCTTCGCAAGAAATGACAGCAACTTCTATGGAAATAGAAAGAGCAGCTCAATCCATTGCTGAAAGCTCTGGAAAGGGTGCGCTTGCAGCCAAAGATATTAGTGAAAAGGCTGAAACTACAAAGGAAAGAATGGATTTATCTCTAGAAAAGGCTACAGCTATTTTACTAGAGACTAAGGAAGAGCTTGAGAAAGCAATTGAAGAATCCAAAATTGTTGAAGAGATTAATGTTCTTTCAGCTTCTATTATGGGAATAACTGAACAAACAAATTTATTGGCTTTAAATGCAGCTATTGAAGCTGCAAGAGCTGGGGAAGCAGGAAGAGGATTCTCTGTTGTAGCTGATGAAATCACTAAACTTGCAGAGCAATCAAAATTAGGAGTTAATAAAATTACAGAAGTAACAAGCCATGTAATTTCAGCGGTAAATAATCTTGCAAAAAATGCAAATAATCTTCTAAACTTTGTTTCTGTGGATGTTGATAATGATTATAAAAACATGTTAGATGTTGCGAATGAATATCGTAAGGATGCAAAGTTTGTTGAAGATTTGGTTCTTGAGTTTAGTGCAACTTCTGAAGAACTACTAGCTTCCATTGAGAATATGGCTCAAGCCATAGATGGAGTAGCTGTAGCATCTAATGAAAGTGCAAGTGGAACTACAGAAATTGCTATTAGAGTCTCTGATGCTAGTGTGAGATCCAATAGTGTAATGGAAAAGGTAACAGATACAAAGGTAAGCTCTGATAATTTAATAGAAGAAATATCCAAATTCAAATTTTAATCAGAATACAAAAGAATTCACCCATCCTCTGATCTGACCCAAAAAATATAGCTAAGTCGAAATGGACCTAGCTATATTTTTATTTAGAAAACTTAAACTTCTTTCTAATAATTCCATAGTATTAGATTTCTCCACATATCTATCAAAATCATGTACATCTGATGATACAAGAAATAGCTCTGATTTAGGAATCAACCTATGAAGGGATTTTGATTCATCACAGGGAACATCAGGATCATAAAAGCTGTGGGTAAGAAAAACTGGTGGATAATCCTGATAATTATTAAATGTTCTTAAAGAGTATTTTAATAATAAATATTTAATTGGTTCATCATAAATTAATGACAACCATGTACCTTTTTGACGAGCATATACATATAGAGCGTATCTACTATTGATTGATTTGTCTTCTTTACTTAATATATTATTAATTGATTCTTCATCTATTTTAGGCAAACTATTATAGTGGGGATTTGGAGTACTTGACCAAAATTCTTCTAAAAAACCGTATCCATAATATGATAATATTCCAAGAGGATTTTCCTTATATTTTTCCCTTGCAGCTAATAAAGCAAGATAAGCACCAGCAGACCTACCCCATAGAAAATATGATATATCAAGGTTGAAAAACTTATATCGATTATCAAGATACCAATTTATACAAAATATTACATCTGAGAGGATATCAGGCAATTTGTATTTGGGTGCTAATCTATATTCAAAAGATATAATAGCATAATTGTTTTCACAAAACTTTTCTAAATGTAGATCTGGTAAATCATTTGGATTCCCATATAACAATCCACCACCATGAAAATATAATAAAACTGCTTTGGGTTTAATTCCTTTATTTTTGTAAAGGAAAGCATTTTGATGATCAGATATCTTAATGTTGATTATTTCAAATGTATTTTTTTTCATATAAATTACCATCCTATATTTAATATCTATTTTTAACAATAAATATTAATCTTATTCTATCATTTAATTTCTCTTTCTATCATTGTACAAAGTTAACAAAAACCATAAACATTATTATCTAATATGGACATAGATAATGTGAATTGAATTTTATAAGATTAGCTTAACAAGTGAATATAATGCTTAAAAAAATTTGAGAGGATGAAAGGTATGGCTATAAATACAAATGAAATTAGTAGTACTATGAATTGGCTTTCCTCTTTTGGTCTGCTTGAAAGCGGAGGGGTAACTAGACTCTTATATACAAAAGAGTGGCTAGATGCCCAAAACTCACTAAAAGAAAAGTTTGAAAGCATAGGGATGAAAGCAGAGTTTGATGCTGTTGGTAACCTTTTTGGCCGTGTTGAAGGAACTGAGGGTTCTGAAGAAACAATAGCTACTGGTTCTCACGTAGACACAGTTGTAAATGGCGGTAAATTAGATGGGGCATTGGGTATATTTGGAGGATTCTTAGCTATTAAGTATCTTTTAGAGACTTATGGAAAGCCTAAAAAGAATATTGAAGTTATATCCATGGCAGAAGAAGAAGGAAGTAGATTCCCTTATGTATTCTGGGGTAGCAAAAACCTATTGGGTTTAACAAAAAAGGAAGATGTAATAGATATAGTTGATGAAAACGGTACGAAATTTGTAGATGCAATGCACGAAAGTGGATTTGATTTTAAGTCCAATAATGAATCATCCTTATCTCATGTAAAAACCTTTGTAGAACTTCATATAGAGCAAGGGAATGCACTAGAGATGGAAAAGAAATCTGTAGGTATTATCACTAGTATAGTTGGCCAAAGAAGATACAACATCACTTTAAAGGGAGAAGCCAACCATGCAGGTACTACTCTTATGGAATATCGTAGAGATGTAATGCAGGTGTTTGCTCAAATCGTAACAGAGTCAATTAATAAAGCTAAAGAAGCTGGTAATCCTCTTGTATTAACATTTGGAAAGATCAATGTTAAGCCTAATACAGTAAATGTAGTTCCAGGGTATGCAGAATTTACTATGGACTGTAGACATACTGATAGTCAATTCTTAAAGGATTTTACTGCTATTATTGAAGAAGATATGAAACGTATATCTAAAGAATCAAATGTTGAAATAGAAATTGATAGATGGATGGATGAAGAACCTGTTCCTATGAACAAGGAAGTTATAAATATAATAGAAGAAGCATGTAAGGAACAAAATCTAAACTATAAATTAATGCATAGTGGTGCTGGTCATGATTCACAGATTATTGCGCCTAGAATCAATACAGGGATGATATTTGTTCCAAGTGTAAAGGGCATAAGTCACAACCCTAAAGAATTTACTGAGCTTGAAGACTTGAAACAAGGTATAGAAGCTTTAGCAGCAACTATTTACAAATTAGCATACTAAAAATAAGGGGATATAATAATGGACGAAAAAAAAGGATTAAATGTTTTACCAAAGGATTATTGGAAAACAATTGTATTTACATTTTGTTTAGGCTGGGTAGTTATTTGGATTTATAGGGCAATGTTGTCACCAATTTATTCTGAGATTCAAGGCACTATAGGATTGCAGACAAATGCAGCAATGGGTCTAATTGCTAGCTGCTATTTCTTTGGATATACATCTATGCAAATCCCATCAGGTTTCCTAGTGGATAAATTTGGACAAAAGAAGATTTTAATTCCAGGATTTATTATATTTGCATTAGGTGCATTTTCTATATCACGGGCAACAAGTCTAATGATGATTTATGTTGGTAGTGTATTAGCAGGAGTAGGTTGTGGAACTTATTACGGAGCAGCATTCTCTCTAACAGCACAACATGTACCAGCAGAAAAGAAAGGTTTAGCAACAGCTATAGTAAATAGTGGTTCAGCATTAGGTATGATTATTGGTATGACAAGTTCAAGTTATATAGTAAAAACTTTAGGATTACCATGGCAAACTATGGTTATAATTTCAGCATCATTGATTGCTCTTATGGTAGTATGGTTTGCATTAGCAATCAAAAATACTTCAGTAGTTAGAGAAGCTAAAGTTGAAAAGGTAGAAGTAGTAAACACAGATGTTAAAAAAAGGTCATTATTCAGTTTTAAAATGGTTTCTTGTTATATCTTATATTTTACGACTTGCTACACATATTATTTGATAGTAACATGGTTACCAAAATTCCTAGAATCTGAAAGAGGAATTACAGGTGGGATGATAGGTATAATAACATCTATGATTTCAGTAACAGCAGTTCCTGGAGCTCTGTATTTTGCACATAAGTCAGATAAGAAAAGAGATAAAAAGTCTAAGATAATTATTGGTTTAGAACTAGCTGCTTTTGTTCTTATAGCATTATCTATGTTAGTTCCAAATGCAACTTTACTAGCTGGTATTCTTCTAGCTTATGGATTCTTGGGTAAAATGGCAGTTGACCCAGTATTGATTTCTTATATATCAGATACTGCAAATAAAAAAGAACTTGCTACAACATTAGGCATGTTCAACTTCTTCGGAATGTCATCCTCAATAGTAGCACCTGCATTTACAGGTTATATAATAGATAAAACAGGTTCAGGTGAATTAGGGTTCTATATTGGAGCAGGATTATTGATCATAGGAACAGTTATATTCATATTTGCAAATAATAGAAATTTAGTAAACAAACAAGCTTAATTAATTATAAGATGAAAGCAATTGTAACTCAATTGCTTTCACTGCTAAAAATATGTTAGGAGGATTCAAAATGAGTTATATAAATGGAGTAATGGGCTATAGAGAGGGTATATTAGAAAATCGATCAATTGTAAAAAAAGATAACTATGCATTAATTGAACCAGATGGAATTGTAACAAATGCAATTGTAGGATTTGAGAACTGTGATCTTACGATTCTATCTTCACCAAAGATTGGTGCAAGCTTTGTAGATTATTTAGTGGGAATTAAAGAAGACGGAAAAAATCATTTAGGATTTGGTGGAGATGGCGTAGAGGTTTTCTTCTATATATTCGAAGGAAATGTAAAGGTATGGAATGATGATAAGTCTGAAGAACTAACTAATGGGGGATATATCTTTAGCCCTGCTGGAAAAAAACTGTATTTTGAAAATGTTGGGGATACACCAGCAAAAGGATTTTTATATAAGAGACTTTATGACAAGATAGAAGGATATGAAGCCCATACCGTCATTGGAAATAGTAATGACTTAGAAGAAATAGCATATGAAGGAATGACAGATGTAATAATAAAAAACTTCCTTCCAGCTACTAATAACTTTGGATTTGACATGAACTTCCACATTTTATCATTTAAACCTGGTGCAAGCCATGGATATATTGAGACACACTTCGCAGAGCATGGTGCCTATATTTTCTCTGGAAAAGGAATGTATAACCTTGATAATGAGTGGGTACCTGTAGAAAAGGGAGACTATATATTTATGAGTGCATATTGCTTACAGGCAGCTTATGGTATTGGAAGAGATGAAAGTTTTGCATACATCTATTCAAAAGACTGTAATAGGGATCCTAAGCTGTAAAACTATAGGAGGGCAAAGACATGAAGCTTAATGAACAAGAATTAAAAAAATTGATGAAAGATAAATTTGTGAAGGCAGGATTATCTGATGAACACTCAGATAAAGTAGCAGAAATATTAACATGGGCTGATGCTAGGGGGATTCATTCCCATGGCGCTGTTCGAGTAGAATACTATTCTGAAAGAATTGCTAAAGGCGGTATAAATACTAATCCAAACTTTAGATTTGAAGCAACGGGCCCTTCAAGTGGTATGTATCATGGAGATAATGGGAATGGTTTTGTTGCAGCTACCAATGCAATGGAGGAAGCTATTAAGATGGCGAAAGAATCTGGTGTTGCAGTGGTAGGGATAAAAAATATCTCCCATAGTGGAAGTTTGGGTTATTATGTGGAAATGGCTGCAGATAATGATTTAGTAGCTATATCACTATGTCAATCAGATCCAATGGCAGTACCATATGGAGGAAGTGAGCCCTATTATGGAACAAATCCAATAGCATTTGGTGTTCCAACTTCAGATGGAAGAAAAGTTATATTTGATATGGCTACTACAGTACAGTCCTGGGGAAAGATATTAGTTGCTCGTTCTAAGAAAGAGCCAATTCCAAGTGATTGGGCTGTTGATGAACATGGAAACTCAACTACAGACTCAACTAAAGTTAATGCCTTATTACCAATTTCTGGTGCAAAAGGATATGGTTTAATGATGATGGTAGATGTTCTATCGGGAGTAATGTTAGGCTTACCATTCGGTAAGCATGTATCTTCTATGTATGATGATTTATCAAAGGGAAGAGATCTTGGTCAACTACACATAGTAATTGATCCATCAAGATTTATAGATATAGATATGTTTAAAGAAAACATGTCTAAAGTGTTGACAGAATTAAGTGAAGTAAAACCTGCACCGGGATTTGATAAGGTTTATTATCCAGGTGAGAGAGGCTTATTAAGAAAAGAAAAATATGAAAATACAGGCGGCATAGAAATAGTTGATGATATCTATGAATATTTAATTAGCGATGATATTCATTACGATAGATATGACCATAAAAATAAGTTTGCTGAATAGGAAGGAGTTTATATATGTTAAGAACCTTAGTAAAAAAAGGAAGTTATCAAGATTCAGTTGTATTGATGTTACTGACAAATAAAATATCTTCCATAGATGGAGTAAATAAGGTATCTATAATGATGGGAACTCCAGCTAATAAAGATATTTTTAAAGCGAGTGGAATGGAGACCTCTGAACTTGTAAGTGCAAGTTCAAATGATATGGTAATGGTTATAGATACTGAATTAGAGAATATTGAAGAAATAGTAGCAAAAGAAACGGATGACTTTTTAAACAATCAATCAGCTAAATCTAATGGTGGGAATGAGGATAAAGCAGTAAAGTCTTGGGAACAAGCTACTAGTGTATTACCTGATGCAAATTTGGCTGTAATATCTATTCCGGGAACCTATGCTGCTATGGAAGCAGATAGAGCATTAGATGAAAATCTGAATGTATTTATTTTCAGTGATAATGTATCCTTAGAAGATGAAGTTCGCCTAAAGGAGAAGGCACATGTGAAAGGGCTATTGGTAATGGGACCTGATTGCGGTACTGGTATAATACACGGTACTCCAATTGCATTTACAAACTATGTAGAAAAGGGAAAAATAGGCATAGTTGGTGCCTCAGGTACTGGAATTCAAGAGTTAACAACAATTATAGATAGACTTGGAGAAGGAGTAACTAATGCTATAGGGACAGGTGGCAGGGACTTATCTGCTACAGTTGGTGGAATTACCATGCTTGATTCTATTAATGTATTAGCAAATGATCCTAGTGTAGAAGTTATGATAATAGTATCAAAACCACCTGCGAAGCATGTTAGAGATAAGATTGTAAAAAGATTGGAATCAATTGAAAAGCCAGTGATCACTCTATTCCTAGGTGAAAAACCTGAAACCCATGAGAATGGATTCTATCATGCATATACATTAGATGAAGCAGCAAGGATAGCGGTAAAACTTGTACGAAATGAATCAATTGAGTTAGAAGATTATGTAATTGAACATGATGACCGATTTAATAAAGATGAAGAAAAGACAATTAAAGCCTATTACTCAGGAGGAACATTGGCATCTGAAGCTGCTATATTATTAAAAGATACATTAAAATTACCTACAAAAACTGAAACAAGTGAAGGGTATATTCTAAAAGTAGCAGGCCATGAAGTAATAGATTTAGGTGATGATAAATATACACAGGGTAAGCCACATCCAATGATAGATGCCAGTACAAGAATTGAATATATGAAAAATGCAGGAAATGATAAATCTACTGGTGTTATACTACTTGATATAGTTTTAGGATATGGATCCCATGAAAATATGGCAGGAGAATTATCCAAAAGTATTGAATCATTACAAGAAAAAGCTAAAGAAGAAAATAGAAAGCTTTTCTTTGTGACTACTATATGCGGAACAAAAAAGGATATCCAAAACTTTGATTTCCAAAAGAAGCAAATGGAAGATTTAGGTGTTATTGTATGTGATACTAACAAAATGGCAGTAGAAATGGCACTATACCTTATTGGACATAAATATGAAGAATTGGAAAAAGAAATATTGCCAAGAAATTTAAGAAAATCTAATAACCCAGAGTTATCTGAGAAATTAATAGAGTTAATAGAAAATAAACCTAGAGTAATAAATATCGGATTAAAAAGCTTCGCTGATGTTTTAGAAGACTTTAAAGCAGAGGTAGTTCAGTATAATTGGACGCCACCAGCAGGCGGAGATGTAAGAATGATCAAGGTTTTACAATTTCTTAGAGGATATGGATTATAGGAAAAGGAGAATTGCAAATGAAATATATAACAATTGATGAAGCAAATCAGGCCGTCATCCAAAAGATTGTTGCTGCTGTGCCTGTTATTTTAGATGTAGTTCCAGCACATACTGTAATAGAAGAGTTACGGGACAAGAAGGTTTTATTACATGCTGGACCACCAATCTTGTGGGAAAATATGGCGAGTCCTATGCAAGGGTCTTGTATAGGAGCAGTTCTATTTGAAGGTTGGGCAAAAGATGAAGATGAGGCTCATAAGCTATTGTCATCAGGAGGGGTAGAATTCATTCCATGTCATCATGTAAATGCAGTTGGCCCAATGGGTGGTATAACTTCAGCACATATGCCTGTATTTGTAGCTAAAAATGTTACAGATAATAATTATGCATATTGTACAATGAATGAAGGTATTGGTCAGGTTCTAAGATTTGGAGCATACTCTCAAGAAGTAATTAACAGATTAAATTGGATGAGAGATGTACTTGGTCCAGTTCTTGGCAAAGCACTTCGTACATTTGAAGGTGGATTAAGTGTAAATCCAATGATTGCAAAGGCAATTGCAATGGGAGATGAATTCCATCAAAGAAATATAGCAGCTTCCCTTGTATTTTTGAAGGAAGTAACTCCAGTAATTTTATCACTAGATATTGATGAAAAGGAAAGAAAAGATGTAATCAAATTTTTAGCTGATACTGATCAGTTTTTCCTAAATATTATGATGGCATGCTCCAAGGCTGTGATGGATGGTGCAAGAATGATTGAAGAAGGTACTGTAGTTACAGCCATGTGTAGAAATGGAGAAAACTTTGGTATTCGTATAAGTGGTATGGGTGATGAGTGGTTTACAGCTCCAGTAAATACACCACAAGGTTTATACTTTACTGGTTACGACAGTGAGGATGCTAGCCCTGATCTAGGGGATAGTGCTATAACTGAAGCATTTGGTGTAGGTGGAATGGCAATGATAGCAGCACCTGCTGTAACTAGATTTGTAGGAACTGGTGGGTTTGATGATGCTCTAAAAATAAGCAATGAAATGGCTGAGATATGTATAGGACATAATCCAAACTTTATAATTCCTACATGGAGTTTCAAAGGAGCTTGTCTAGGAATTGATGCCAGAAAAGTTGTTGAAAAAGTAATAACTCCTGTTATTAATACAGGTATTGCACATAAAATAGCAGGCTTTGGTCAAATAGGCGCAGGAACAGTGCACCCACCAATTGAATGTTTTGAAAAGGCCATTTTAGCTTATGCAAAAAAACTAGGATTTAAAGAAAATTAAGATTTATAAATAAATAATAGAGAATTAAGGGAGTGTGGGATAGTAGTGAAGGAATTATTAAAAGCATCAAAGGTATCTGGGCAAATGCTTGAACTGCTATCCCCTGGTCCTTATAAAATCCATAGTAGATTTAACAATGGTATAAATTTAAATATAGAAGGAAAACTTTCTTTCATTGGTGTAGGAAAAATTAATTTTCCACCCCTTGGGGTATTATTAGAAAATGGTATGGATAAGAGTTTTACGGAAATCCACGAAGATTATCTCTATTGGAATGACAGACTTAATGGATTGGAGTCAAAAGAAATTTTTATTGATTTTAGCAATGCCCATATAATTGACAATAGATTAATAACTAATCAAAATGTAATATCTTTGGAAAATCTAGCCATTATGCTAGAGATTGCAGACATTAATATAATGACTGGATTTGGTAAAACAGTTGGAGAGTTATCTAATTTAAAGGAAGATTTTGTAAAAGACTTGTGTTCAAAATTTAACAGTTCAAATTCTCTTGATATTCAGAGAATCTTGAAAAAGCTAGTAGGAAGAGGAATTGGATTGACTCCTTCAGGAGATGATTTTTTACAAGGAATACTATATATAAATGAGATAACTCCTATTTTAGGAGATATTTTTGTTGAGGAACTAAAGAATTTAATTGTCATTGATAAGTATACAACTGATATAAGTATAAATTATTATAAATGTGCTTTTTGTCAGATGTATTCAAGTACATTGATTAATCTTTATAATGCTATTAAATCAGTTAATATTATTGAGGTTAGAAAATATATTGATGAACTTTTGGAACTAGGTAATACCTCTGGCGCAGATATTTTATCAGGAATATTAACAGGAATAAATTTTGCACTTAATGCATCAAAAAAATACTAATATGGAATAAATTTATATTTAAAGCTCAAAATGGAGGTAAATATGAAAGCGAAAAAACTTTCAACAATAAAACAAATTCTTATGGCCATGATTATTGGAATGATAGCTGGTTTATTACTTGGAGATAATGCAAAATATCTCAAGATCTTAGGAGACATATTTTTAAGACTAATTCAAATGTCTGTAGTCATTCTTATAATGGGAGCAGTAATTGAATCAGTTGGAAATTTAGATACCAAGGATCTTGGGAAGTTAGGTGTTAAGATGATGTTCTGGTTTATGATAACTACTATTTTGTCAGGAGTTATAGGAGTAAGCCTAGGTAGCTTTTTAAAACCAGGAAGTGGCATCACCCTTGAAGCTAAAGGCGCCATAGTAGAACAACCTGTACAAGAATTAGGTCAATTAATTGTAGACTTTTTCCCTACAAATGTAATTAATTCTATGGCAAGTGGAAATATGATTCAAGTAATTGTTTTTGCAGTATTGTTTGGTGCGACTTTAAGTACCCTTCGTGAAAAGAAGATAAGTAATGTGATTCTTGAGTGGGTTAAGGATTTAAATGTAGTTATTATCAATATGATTAGTAAGATCATGGTAATAGCTCCCTTTGGAATTGGGGCACTTTTAGCATATACTACGGGAACTATAGGTCTATCGGTTATATTGCCTTTAATTAAATTCTTGATTTTACTTGGAATTGGTACTATAATACATCTTATTATAACTATTACATTTACTGCCATGTACTGTAAGGTGAGTCCTTTAACTATAGCACGAAAACTTACAAATATGACAATGATGGCATTTACCACCACATCGTCAGCGGTTACCTTGCCAATTAAGATGAAAGATAGTGAAGAAAAATTAGGTGTAAGTAGTAGAATATCTAATCTGGTTAACCCTTTGGCAATGACTCTAAATAGTAATGGATTAGCAATGTTTTTAACATTAGCATGCATTACAGTTGCGCAGATTTATAATATAGAGATTGGTATTACGGATATAATAAGAATAATTACATTATCTACATTGGCTTGCTTAGGTACTGTAGTAGTTCCTGGAGGGGGACTAGTTGCTTTAACTATAGTAATACCAAGCATAGGATTACCATTGGAAGGAATAGTTCTTTTATCGGGAATAGATTGGTTTTCAGGTATGTTTAGGACGGTTCTAAATGTAGATATAGATGCTTTAATTTCAATGCTTATAGCTAAAGATGTAAACGAGTTAAACTATGATATTCTAAATAAGAATTAAGAAAGCTAGGAGGAATCATTGTGAATAAGAAAAAACGAATAGTAATAGCTTTAGGTGGTAATGCTTTAGGAAATAACTTGGAAGAGCAAAAAGTAGCAGTTAAAACAACTGCCACTGCTATTGTAGACTTAATAGAAGAAGGCTGTGAGGTAGTAATAGCTCATGGAAATGGTCCCCAGGTAGGTATGATACACAATGCAATGTCAAGTTCATCTATACCACTATATATTTCTGGAGCTATGAGTCAAACTTATATAGGATTTGATTTGGAAAATGCACTTAGAGAGGAATTACTAAATAGAAAAATTCAAAATATTCCAGTAACTACTATAATGACCCAAATTGTAGTTGATAGAGAAGATCCGTCCTTTCAAAATCCAACAAAGCCAATTGGAAGATTTATGTCATTAGAAGAAGCAAATCTTGCTAAAGAAGAGCATGGTTTTGTCATTGTAGAGGATTCAGGACGAGGATATAGAAGGGTAGTACCTTCACCAGCTCCTATAAGAATAGTTGAAATTGATTCAATAAAAGCTTTAGTAGAAAGTGGACAATTAGTAATTTCTTGTGGAGGCGGGGGTATACCAGTTATAGAAGAGGGAAATAATTTAAAGGGTATAGATGCAGTAATAGATAAGGATTTTGCTAGTGGTTTATTGGCAAAAGAACTGGATGCAGATTTCTTAATAATCCTAACAGCAGTAGAGAAGGTTGCAATAAACTTTGGAAAGGAAAATGAAAAGTGGCTATCTGATTTAAGTATAGAAGAAGCTAAAAAGTATATAGAAGAAGGGCATTTTGCACCAGGTTCCATGTTACCAAAGATAGTAGCTGCAATGGACTTTGCAGGGTCTAAAGCGGGCAGATCTGCACTAATTACACTGTTAGAGAAGGCTAAGGAAGGAATCAAGGGAGATACTGGAACTAGAATTCATATGTAAAATTACAAGAAAAAAGTATTAATATTAATTATAATAATGAAGAATAAGTTTTAAAAAGGTAGGTTTTCCATTTGTTGGAGATCTACCTTTTTAATTGATTAATCCTCTAAGTTATACTAAAATAAAGGTATGACAAGATGAATATTAACAAATAATATGTAATTAAAGAGGTTGTTTAATTAATATTAAGAACGGAAGGTGAAGGTAATAGGATGATAGTTCAAGAAATATTAAAAATAGAGAAATTTAAGAATTTTAAAGTAATAAATGAAAAAGCAGATTTAACTAGAAGAATTGTAACAGTTGAATCAACTGAAACGCCAGATGTGGCAACCTATCTTACACCAAATTCTTTACTTATAACTACTGCAATGTCTTATAAAGACAACCAAGAAGGCTTAGTAAATTTAATCAGCAGCTTAAACGATGTTTCTTGTTCAGGACTTGCAATTAAACTTGGCAGGTTTATCGATAAATTAGATGAAGAAGTTATAAGAATTTCTGATGAGTTAGGATTTCCTTTATTACAAATCCCTCTTGAATTCACATTGGGGGAAGTATATCATGATCTATTATCCTATTTATGGAGCAATCAGAATGAGGAATTGTTATTAGCTCTAAATACACAAAAAAAGTTTTCAAGTCTCGTAATGCAAGGAGCTTCAATAAATAATTTGCTCAATAACCTAGGCCATGTTTTAAAAAAGTCAGTTGCATTAATGAATCCATTTGGTAAAATCATTAGCTACAACTCATCCTGCACCAAGGGGCAGATAGCTTTAGCAGAAAACACCTTCCATAAATATGAATTATATAATAGAAAGAGTGGGGAATTTCAGCCGATTAAAAATTCTCAAGTAGAAAAGACCTCCATATATCCAATAAATAATGTAGGACAAAATTATTATTATATTTTTGTCTTTGATAACAAAAACCAAGTCACAGCCTTATCAGAAATGGTTATTGAACAATTCCTTCTTATATTCCGACTTTCAATGCATAAAAACCTATATATACTAGGCAATACTCACAAAAATAAGGAAGAGTTTTTAAATATTTTAGTCAATAGATATAAGGATGAATTTTGGACTCCACATCAACTAATGGACATAGGTAAGAAATTTGGATTACGTGACTCAGAGGATTATACGATAATATTAGGTAATTTAGAAACCTTTAAAGATGATAAGTATAATGATGCCAATTTTTCAAGCAAGGAAGAACAATATGTATTGATATATGATTGGATGGAGAAGGAATTAAGAAGATTTAGCAATGGCAGAATAATTGTATTCCCAGAAACATCATATTTTAGATATGTAATATTATTACAAGGAAGTTTTTCTGATATACATGGTATATTATCAGATATCCATGATATGGTACTCAAAATATTTAAGATTGAAATTATATTTTCCTATGGAAATAGTATGGTAGATATTAATTCTGTTAGATTTTCTTATAAAGAAGCAATTGAAAGCTATAGATATGGTGAAGGGAAAGAAAATATTTCATTTATCAAATACTACAGGCCTAAAAATGCTTCAGATTTGTTAAAATCAGTATCTAATGAGCAGATTCAAGGTTTTTGCCTGCATATATTAAAAGAATTAGCTTATAGCACAGATGAGATGATAATAGAATTACGTAGGACTTTACAAGTATATTTAGAATGCAGATGTAGTGTGACTACTACAGCAAGTAGGATGTTTTTGCATAGAAATACCATAAAATATAGGATAAAAAAATGTGAAGATATTTTAGAGAATGATTTAACAGACTCTGATTATGGTTTTCAATTGCAGCTAGCCCTAACCTTATTAGATAATCAACAGCAAACTTAACAAGTTTTGATTTAGGATTATATGTCTCTATTCGTGGCTCAGTGAATAATGTATTAAATTTTTTTACCCCCTACAAAAGATGCTATGGGGATTGACTATTTTGTAGAGAAACTATAAAATAAAGGGTGGAGTTATTACCACTTAAAAACTATTTAATATTAAAATTAATTTCAGATGAGAAAGGAACTAATATGAATATAGCATTTTTTCTAACACCAAAAAGTGAAACTGTGTATGAAGTAATCGATTCAACTATGAGGCAAACTCTAGAGAAAATGGAACATCATAGATATACTGCCATACCACTTATTGATAAGAAGGGTAAATATATTGGAGCCATTACTGAAGGGGATTTACTTTGGACACTTAAGAATACAAATGATCTGACAATAGAAGGTACAAGCAAGATACCAATAAAAGATGTTAAAAGAAATACCCAAAGTAAGACAGTATCCATAAGTGCAAATATGGAGGATTTAATCTTACAATCAAAAAACCAGAATTTTGTTCCAGTAGTTGATGACCAAGGAATATTCATTGGAATTATCAAAAGAAGTGACATCATTAATTATTGTGCAGATTTATTGTTGATGGATAAACAAAAGAATAAGGAAATTAAATAATTATATTTAAAGGTGTGCCATTGGCACACCTTTCTCAATCAAAAGCTAAGAATAATTGATTCAGTATCATTGCATATAAATATAGTCTAAGAGCTATTGGCTGTTTGATCTATTTTCTTTCTGTAATAATCTAGTGGATCTACATGAACATTCACATCTGTCACACCTGGAAGCCTTGATTTCAACAGGTTATCAATATTATGGACAAGGCTATGGGCTTTTTCAAGAGTCAAATCATCACCTACTACTACATGCAAATCTAAATGAATATCATCTGCACAGCCCCTGGAGCGAATTTTATGACAAGAAAGGACTTCATCAAATTCATAAACAATATTGGAAATTTGACTAGGATCTAGAACCCTGGCATCACAAAGGATGTTTGCACCATTCTTTAAGATATCAATAGCTGCTTTAGCAATAAGCATTGAAATTAAAATTGAAACCAATATATCAACCCAAGGAAATCCAAGCTTGATTGCAAGCAAAGTACCCATTACAGACATTGAAACGAATACATCACTCAAGGTGTGAGTAGCATCTGAAATTAAAAAATCGCTCTGTAGAACTATTCCCTTTTTTTTCTCGAATTTAGTTATAGCAATATTAACTATAATACTAAATAGCATAATAATAAAGCTAATACTGTTAACTGTTGGAATCACAGGATTTATAATTCTGTCGTAGACTCCTTTCAGTAGGCCTATAGATGTAACTATTAGAAGAGCACTGATAAACAAAGTTGTCAGAGTTTCAAACTTTCTATGCCCATAAGGGTGCTTCTCATCTACAGGCTGGAAGGCAAAATAAACACCCACCATACCTACTACATTATTTAAACCATCGGCCATGGAATGCAGACCATCTGCTGTTACTGAAACTGAGTTAATAAAAACACCAATAAGTAATTTAGATATTGATGTAGCCATATTTAATACTATTACAATTAACTGAACTTGTTGGATCTGTTTGTACCTGATTATTTCCATGACAACCTCCCTTCTTCTACTATGAATAACTATATTAACCCTCTAATTAGTCTATTCTTCTTTGTTGAAATGGTTCGAATTAATTTTCCACAAAACAAATAAAAGACCCGTCTTAAGACGAGTCTTTATCTAACTGTGATTGAGGTATAGGTATTTATTATCTAATGGCTCTATGGATTTAATTATACATCCTCCCAGGCATATTTCTTCCTGATATAGTACAGCTACTTGACCTGGTGTTACTGCTTTTATAGGATTATCATATTTTATATGAAGCTCTCCATTATCCAATATATTCACAGTGACAGGAATATCCTTTTGCCTATATCTAAACTTAGCTGTACATTTTAATGGCATACTAGGAGCTTTCTCCAATATCCAAGATGGTGATTCTCCTATTAAAGAAGTAGAGTAGAGGGCAGGATTATTTTCTCCTTGTGCAACATAAAGAATATTTTCCTTTAGATTTTTTCCTGCTACAAACCAAGGTTCTCCTGTTCCAACTCCTCCTATACCTATGCCTTTTCTTTGACCTAAAGTGTAGTGAATTAGACCACTGTGCTTGCCTACCTTCTTGCCATTTACATCTATCATATCTCCTTCTTTAGCCAGAAGATATTTATCTAAAAATTCATCAAAATCTCTTTCTCCAATGAAGCATATGCCTGTCGAGTCTTTTTTCTCAGCAGTATATAGATTATGTTTTTCAGCTAACTCTCGAACTTGCTTTTTATCCAAATGCCCTATAGGAAATAATGTTTTTGAAAGGGCTTTTTGACCTATTCTAGAAAGAAAATAGCTTTGATCCTTATTTTGATCATTACCTCTAACAAGGCAATATCCAGCATGATTTTCTTTAACTTGTGCATAATGACCCATAGCAATATAATCAGCATCTAGACTTAAAGCATAGTCTAAAAATGCATTAAACTTTATTTCTTGATTGCACATTACATCTGGATTAGGAGTTCTTCCTTTTTTATATTCATCTAAAAAATAGGTAAAGACTTTATCCCAATATTGCTTCTCGAAGTTTATTGTATAATATGGAATATCCAGTTGGTCAGCTACTCTTCTTGCATCTTCAGAGTCTTGAGTTGCAGTACATTCTCCATATTCATTCTTCTCATCCCAGTTTTTCATAAATAATCCTATAACTTCATATCCTGCTTCTTTAAGCAATAAGGCAGAAACAGAAGAATCAACTCCTCCACTCATACCTAATATTACTTTTTTCTTCATAAATTCTCCTCTTTTCTAAAACATAGTAATCTTATTATACTATAGAATTTTTTATCTTGATACTTGTTATTACTATATTATCATGAAAACCTACCTAGCAAAAGGAAAAAATGCACTGAGATTATTTTCTCAGTGCAAAATCTTAATATTTAATGAATTTTGATCCTGCTACATTACATATACTACATTTTTCTGGAACAAACTTTTCAATATTTCCACAAACTGGGCATAGATAGTAGAAGATTTCTTCTTCATTGTTAATGTTTTCTAGTGCTTCCTTATAAAGTCCTGCATGAACTTTTTCTGCTTCCATAGCATAAGTAAATGTTTGAACAGCAGCCTTATTTCCTTCTGCTTCAGCAGCTTCTATAAATGGAGGATACATAGTTTCAAACTCATATGTTTCACCATTAACTCCATCTTGAAGATTTTCTGCAGTTGTACCTACTTTACCTGCTACTTGAAAATGTTTAAGAGCATGAATAGTTTCTGCATCTGCAGCTGCTCTAAATAATTTTGCAGCATTAATTTTTCCATCTGCTTCTGCTTTCTTTGCATAAGCTAAGTACTTTCTATTTGCTTGGGATTCACCAGCAAATGCATCCATTAAATTATCAATTGTTTTACTCATTTCTTATCTCCTCCATTAATTTAATTTATTATAATAGGCTCAATTGGCCTAATAATTATCTTCTTTGCAACAATTTGGGCAAACACCCTTGAAATATATATCTTTACTATCAATCTTGAAGTAATCCAAATCCTTTGAGTTAAAGGAATCTATATTTATTTCAAAATCATATATATTTCCACAAGATTGACATTTAAAATGTCCATGGTTATTTGTCACTATATCATATCTAGTTTCATTATCCTCTATGTTGATGATCTTGACTAAATTAGCTTCAATCAATGTTTTTAATGTATTGTAAATAGTAGTTTTTGATAAGCTAGGTATTTCCTTGTGAAGATCATTGTAAATTTGATCTACAGTAGGGTGACATCTATTATTAGTCATATACTCCAACACCTTTAGTCTCTGGTGTGAAAGACGAATGTTTTTATTTTTCAATTCCTGTGATAAATTTTCAAAAGTAGTTTTCAACTAATTCACATCCTTATTTCATAGATCACTAGACTTAATGAATAATAACTATTACTACTTTGTAATGGTTACAATCTTATTATAATTGTAATTACAAAATATGTCAAGTAAAAAATTAATTAATTTTTGAATAAGGAATTATCACCTTCATAGGATATAATAGAGAGGATATAAATTTTATGAAAATGTATTAGGATAGATTTAATTATGGTGTATAATAGTAATATGCAAAAAAATATAATAATGGAGGGTGATGAGGTGACAGATTATAAATGCACAGTATGTGGATATATTTACAGACCTGAAAGAGGAGATAAAGTTCATGATATAGAGCCTATGACAAGTTTCGAAGATTTGCCAGATGATTGGAAATGTCCTACTTGTAATCAGTCTAAAATGGCTTTTGAAGAGAAAAAATAAAGAGTTTATAATAGATTAATTAATATGATATAAGGGGGCAAATTAGTGGATACTATTTTTTTAATTATAAAATCAGCGATATTGGGTATTGTAGAAGGTTTAACAGAATTTTTGCCAGTTTCTTCAACGGGGCATTTAGTTATTTTTCAAAACTTATTAAAGTTTGAGGTAACAACCCCTAAATATGTGGAAATGTATACATATGTAATACAATTAGGAGCTATATTAGCAGTAATTATTCTATATTGGAAGAAAATAAAAGATACTCTTCTAAATTTCTTTCCACAAAAAGTAGGATATGAAAAATCCGGATTTAAGTTTTGGTTTATGATATTTATTGCTTGTATTCCTGGAGGTGTTTTTGGGATATTGCTAGATGATTTAGCGGACAAATACCTATTTAGCCCTATTCCTATTGCAATAACCTTATTCTTTGGTGGTATATGGATGATGTATGCTGAAAAGAGATTTAGAAGCAATAAAATAAAGAGTAAAGAATTAAATGTTACTGCCAAGCAAGCAATAATAGTTGGTCTGTTTCAATGTTTAGCTATAATCCCAGGGATGTCCAGATCTGCTTCTACAATAATAGGTGGATGGGTATCAGGACTTTCAACTGTGGCTGCTGCTGAGTTTTCTTTCTTTTTAGCAATTCCCGTAATGGTAGGTATGAGCTTTTTAAAGATATTAAAAATTGGGGGAATAGGTGTCCTTACTTTGGCAGAGATTATTTCTTTAGCTGTAGGATTTATTGTATCCTTTATAGTAGCTTTAATCGTAATAAATAAGTTTATTTCTTATTTAAAGAAAAAGCCTATGAAGATATTTGCCATATATAGAATGATATTTGCAGTTATAGTATTGATAGCAGGATTTGCAGGAATGTTTTAGTAAAGATTTTCTTATTTAGAAAAAGATGATGATTTCCATTTGAAGGGAATCATCATCTTTTTAAATTACTTTGTTTCAAAGGCTATACCTAGAGTGTTTGGTCCACAATGACAGGATATCGTACAACTTGCCATAGTTACATAAATTTCTTTGAAATTTGTGCATTCTAGTATTGTCTTTTTTGCAAGGTCAATATAGCTAGAATCTATTCCAGAATGGACTAAAAACATATAATCCTCGTTAATGTTAGTATATTCCGAGAGTTTGTCTTTGATATATTTGACTATAACCTTATCCAAGGTTCCTCTATATTTATTTCCTACATTCATAGAACCAGATCCGTTATCTACATTAATGACAGGCTTTATTTTCAATAAGTTTGATCCAAGGGATGAAATCTTTGAACAACGACCACCAGCATATAAAAAATCCAAAGTGTCTAGTACGAAACTCATATGTATTTTTCCTCTATGACCCTGTAGCTCATCACTAATTTCTTTTGCAGAAAGTCCCTTTTCTATTAAATCTGCAGCCTTTAATACTAAAAGTCCAGATCCAGTAGAAAGGTTTTGTGAATCTATTGGATAAACTCCCTTAAGTTCATTTGCTGCTAAACAACAATTATTATATCCACTAGTAAGTGAGCTGCTTAGATTGATATGTACTATTTCATAACCTTCATCCACAAAAGGTTTAAAATAATTGTAATACTCTGCTACATTTATGGCTGAAGTTGTTGGCAATATTTTCTTCTCATAATATGTATTGAAGATATCATTAGGTGCAATATCTACATTATCTTTGTAACTCTTACCATCTAGAAGAATGGCATAAGGGCAACGGATGATATTATAATGCTGGGTTAATTCATGATTCAAATCGCATGTGCTATCAGCACTTAATATAATTTTTTTCATTTTAATTATCCTTTCCTAAAACCTGACATATATTTTTCACTTGCATTAATATCTATAAATTAAGATTATTATATAAAGACAATAATATCGAAAATCATAAATTTTGTCAATTTGTCATAGAATTAGAAATACGGATTTAAGGACAACAATATGGTATAATACATAATAAATATAGAAGAGAGATTATTAATTTCTGTGAGCTATAAATATTGTAGGCACAAGGGAGTTGATTAAAATTAGAATTAGTGATTTTGCTAAAAAACACAAGGTAACTCAAGATACTATTAGACATTACTTAGATATGGGCCTTTTAGTGACTAAAAAGGTGGGGGCTCATTATAGATTTACAGAATCAGATAGCAAAGAGATTGAAAAGATTATGGAGCTGAAACAGTTAGATTTTTCTTTACAGCAAATTCAAGAGATACTATGTTTCCGAAGGCTAGTGGGTGAACAAACAGAGGAATATAGGAAATATTGCATTTCAGTATTAGAAAATAAGCGAGAGCAAATTGAAAAAGAACAGCAAAGATTCAAGGAAATAGATCACGAATTAAATAATAGAATAATTAAATTTAAAGCAGCAAAAGCAGAAGGAAAAGAAAATTTGGGTTTACCAATGGCTTCTATGGATATATTATGCTGTCCTGATTGTAAAGGAATATTAAATATATACAATGGGACCATAGAAAAGAATATGATTATAGATGCAAATGTTAGGTGTGTATGTGACTATACTGCTATTATTGAGAATGGTATTTACATAGAAGAAAGTGCTGTAAGGGAAAAGACTATGAATGGCAAAGCAATGCCTTCCAAGAAGGAGTATTTAGATGCAGCTTCCCATAAGTTCATCAACTTTTATTATGATGGAATGGCTATGCTAATAGAAAATATTGAAAAATATAGTAAAGGACCGAAGTACATTTTAGAAATAGAAAATTGTGTTGGTAATTTCTTAATGCAATATATTAACTATTTGCCAAATGATGCTAGATATATTCTAGTAGATAATGATATAAATAGAATAGCTAAGTTGAAAAATAACTTGGAATTAGAATTTAATCATAATAATTTTATCTTCTTTTGCTGTGATATTGATAGATTACCAATTGTAAACTCATCACTTGATTTAATAATTGATCATTGGATGACTAAAAATTATGGGCTATTAAATAAAAAATTCTTGCCTAAAGTCTATTCACCTTTGTTAAAGAAGGAGGGAATCTTAGTAGGAATTTATCCGTATTTTGACATAAAGTCAAAGGATTATTATAGTCTGCCTATAGAAACTAGAGAGTATTATAATAGAGATAAATTACTGGAGAAATTGGATGATTTAGACTATATTAGAACAGAAGTTGAAACTATTGGACCAATAATTGAGAATAATCCTTATAATTTAGATATAAAGGATAAGGAACTATATTGCACTATTTATGCTGGACAAAAAAAGGAGAAATAAAAAACAATAAGTCGCTATTACAAAGCATCGGAAGTCTTGGGTATACCCCAGATTTTTTGATGCTTTGCTTAATTTAATGGTAAATACAAAGTTGACATAGGCCTATGGCGAGAATATATAATGTGATTACAGTATATTGTTAGTTTAATAACAAACTAAAAAGGAGGATTAAGTATGAAATTTAATTGGAAAAAATCAATTACTTTGCTACTGTGCTTTGTACTTATGATAAGCTTAGCTGCTTGTGCAAAAGAAACTACAAATGAAGTACCAAATGGATCAGGTACTTATAAAGCAGGTAGCTATACAGGTGTTGGAAAAGGAAACAATGGAGATGTAAAGGTGGAAGTAGTATTTGATGAAAATTCAATAGTATCAGTAAAAGTCTTAGAACATGCTGAAACAGATGGAATTAGTAATGCACCTATTGATCGTATTCCTACAGAAATTGTAGAGAATCAAACCCTAGCTGTTGATGTAATAGCAGGTGCTACAAATACATCTAATGCTATACTTTTAGCTGTAGAGGATTGCGTTAAGCAAGCAGGTGGAAATGTAGATTCCCTTAAGCTAGCTACTGATAAAAAAGATGATAATAAAACTGAGACTGAAATGTCAACAGATGTAGTTGTAATAGGTGGGGGAGGAACTGGTCTTGCTGCAGCTGCTTCAGCTCATGAACATGGTGCTGATGTTATTGTATTAGAGAAGCTGGCAACAGTAGGTGGTTCTACTGCATTATCAGGTGGTGGTATTTCTGCAACTGGTACTCGTTTCCAAAAGGAATTAGGCATTGAAGATTCCAAAGAATCTTGGATGAGTTTGTGGAAAGAAAGACAAAGTACTAGCAATCCTAATGGTAAATATCCTGATTATGATGTAGTAGATACTTTCATGGATGAAGCAATAGTAACTACACATTGGTTAGTGGATTATATAAAACATGCATATACAAAGATTGAAGGATTTGGATTTGACCCTGTAGCTCGTTTGCATTTTCCTGAAAAAGGTGGAGCTGATGTAACTAACAATATTGAAAAGTTTATTAGCGCTGAAGGAGTACAAATTCTTACAGAAACTCCAGCTACTGATTTATTAACAGATGATAGTGGAAATGTAATTGGAGTTATTGCTGAAGGTCCAGAAGGAAGAATAAAAATAAATGCTAAAAAGGTAATCTTAGCTACAGGTGGATTTGCTAAGAACGAAGAGCTATTAGAGCGTTTAGTGCCTCAAATGGCTGGAACAGCTGCTATGAGTGCTGCTTCTGTAGGCAGTACAGGAGATGGTATTATAATGGCTGAAAAACTAGGTGCTGCTTTATATGAAGAAGCTTGGGTAATTGGTCTTGGAATGGGAAGCAAGGTTCAAGAGCTAAGAGGTATTGAGTGGGATAGCACTAAGGTTCTAATCAATGAAAAAGGTGAAAGATTCATGAATGAATCTAGCCATTATGCAATTGTAACAAACAAAGTGTCTGAGCAAGAACAAGTTTGGATGTTAATAGATTCAAGCGAAGGAAATGCAAAACATGCTGAAGCCTTAAAAGGACTATTACCAAATGATGAAATTGCTACAGGTGAAACTTTTGAAGAGCTAGCTAAAGCAATGGGAGTATCAGAAGCGAATTTAGTTAATACTATGAAAGCTTTCAATGAAGGAGCTAAAACAGGAAATGATGCTTTTGGTAAACCACAAGCAATGATAGTTCCAGTTGAAACAGGATCATATTATGCAGTAAAATTTTATCCTAAGACTATGGGTACTTTTGGTGGCGTAAAAACTAATGAAAACTATCAAGTCTTAAAGGCAGATGGTTCCGTAATTAACAATCTATACGCAGGTGGAGAAGTAGCAAATAAAGTACTATACAACCAAGTATATATGTCAGGAAGTGCAGTTCAGTTTGCATTGACAAGTGGTCGTTTAGCTGGAGAGCATGCTGCAAAGGCAGTATTAGCTGGAAACTAAAATATAAATATAAAGATAAATAAAAAATAACTAAAGCTTTAGGGCTTTAGTTATTTTTATATTAATTAAGATATCTTGAAGATTTTTATACTTAATCTATTAATCCTTTTTTAGTCCATTTTCCTTTTCTATAAAAGATAGTAGTTATAATGGATCCTAGGGTCCAAGAAACCAATAGAGAAATAAAGGTTGATTCAGGCCTTCCAGTAGGATAAAGATCACTTCTTGTTAAATAAGCAAGAGTGTAAGCAACAGGTACTCTAATGACAACAGTAGTAATAAGGGAAATCCACATAGGAGTTAATGTATCTCCTGCCCCTCTCATAACACCAGCTAAACTTTGAGTTACAGCCATTGCAATATAACCTACAGCGAGAATTCTCAACATTCTCATACTCAAATCAATTAATTCCGTAGTATCTGTAAAGATGCCTATTAAATATCTACCGAAAATTAAAATACAGATTGTTATTACAGTAGATACTCCCATGGCAATTAAAGTACCATCTTTAGCGCCTTGCTTAACTCTATCGATTTTATGAGCACCAATATTTTGCCCAGTATAGGTTGTCATTGCATTTCCAAAAGAAAAATTAGGCATCATGGCAAATCCATCTACACGCATAACTATTACATTGCAAGCTATAACCATTTCGCCAAAGCTATTTGTTAGTGATTGGACAACTATCATAGCGAGGGAAAATATTGCCTGTGTTAAGCCTGATGGTAATCCTAGTTTTATAAGTCTTAGTGAAAACTCTTTATCTAATTTAAGTACTGACCAGTTTAGATCAAAGTTATCTTTCATTCTAAATAGTTTTACAAGACATAATATAGCTGATACTCCTTGTGCAATAACAGTTGCCAATGCTACTCCAGCAACACCCATGTTAAAGCCAGCAACAAACCAAATATCAAGGGCCACATTCAAAACCGTTGAAATAAGTAAAAATATAAGTGCTGATAAAGAATCACCAAGTCCACGGAGAACACCAGCAAAAATATTATAGTAAGCAAATCCTGCAATACCTACGAAGAAAATAACTAGATAGTCTGCACACCAATCTATAATGCTTTGTGGTGTCTTGAGAATAGTAAGTAAGGGTCTGGCAACTATTGGGCCTAGAATCATAATAATTATTGAAGCTATAGCCGTAAGTGATATACATACACCAATAGTATGGGACAACTTTTTCCTATCCTTAGCTCCAAAATATTGAGCTACCATTATGCTTGCACCTGTAGAGATTCCAACAAATAGAACAAGCAAGAGGTTTAATATAGGAGATGCACTACCAACTGCAGCAAGGGCATTATCGCCTACATATTTACCAACAATAATAGAATCAGCAGTATTATAAAATTGCTGAGCTATATTGCCGATTAATAGAGGGATTGTAAATTCAGTGATTCTCTTCCAAGGTGTACCCTCAGTTAAGTCTTTTGGGGCAAATAATTCCTTAAACTTCGCCATATTTTACCTCCTAATTAACTTGATAAACTATAGGCTATATATTTCGAGCCATGAAAAATATTTTATAATAATTATTATAACTTGTCAATTTATCCTTAAAATAAAAAAGTCTGGCACAAATCAAACATATGTTTGATTTGTGTATTTACTTATGTTATAATTTTCCTATAATCTTGAATTGGGGTGCAAGTATGGATATTTTAGAAAAATTAAAGATACTGTCTGATGCAGCAAAATATGATGTATCTTGTTCATCATCAGGTAGCGATAGAAAGAATACTAAAGATGGCCTAGGTATAGCAAGCTCTTCTGGTATATGCCATAGTTGGGCCGATGATGGACGATGTATATCCTTATTAAAGATTCTCATGACCAATTACTGTATATATGATTGTGTATATTGTGTTAATAGATCATCTAATGATTTACCTAGAGCTACTTTTACACCAGATGAGATAGTTGATTTAACTATGAATTTCTACAAGAGAAATTATATTGAAGGATTATTTTTAAGTGCAGCAGTCTTTAAATCTCCCAATTATACTATGGAGTTACTTCTCAAAGTAGTACAAAAGCTTAGAGAAGAAGAAAAGTTCAATGGATATATACATACAAAGGCAATACCTGGTGCAGATAAGGAAATAGTTGATAAAGTAGGTAAATATGTGGACAGAATGAGCGTAAATATTGAGTTACCCACAGAGGAAGGATTGAAGCTCCTAGCACCTCATAAGAATAAAGAAAGCATATTTACACCAATGAAATTAATAAAGACAGGAATCATGCAATCCACAGAGGAAAGAAAGATATTTCGTTCCAGTCCCAAATTTGTCCCAGCAGGCCAGACTACACAATTAATAGTAGGAGCAACCCAAGACCATGATTTAAAGATACTCAGGCTTTCAGAGGGCCTATATAATTCATATAATCTAAAAAGAGTATATTATTCTGCCTTTATACCAGTATCCAATAATCCAAAATTGCCAGTATTAAAATCCCCTCCCCTTGTAAGGGAGAATAGACTTTATCAAGCAGACTGGCTACTTAGATTTTATGGATTTCAAGCAAAGGAACTATTAGATGAAGAGAAACCTGACTTTGATTTAGCCTTAGATCCAAAATGTGATTGGGCTCTTCGCAATATTCAATTATTCCCAGTGGAAATAAATAAGGCTGACTACGACACTTTGCTTAGGGTACCAGGTATTGGAGTGAAATCAGCAATGAAGATTATCCAAGCTAGAAGATTTACATCAATAGATTTTTATGATTTAAAGAAATTAGGAATAGTATTGAAAAGAGCCCAATATTTCATTACCTGTAAGGGAAAATATTATGGTATAAAGAGTATGGATAGTGAAATAATTAGAAATCAAATAGTTGAAAAAATTCCCATGGAAAAAAACCATCACCAACTATCTCTATTCGATAAGGTATCCTTAGAGGATAAATATATTCAAATAGGAGGTCAGTTATAATGATTCAATATATTTATGATGGTAGCTTTGATGGTTTGTTGACATCAATATATGAAGCCTATTATAGGGAGGAAGATATTGACGATATAGTAGCTGAGGATAGTATGGAAGAAAATTTCTTAATAAGAAGAGTATTTATAGCCACAGAAATGGAGAAGGCTACTAAAGTATATAAGGCCATAGAGGATAAAATATCCGAAGAAAGCCTAAGGAGGGTTTTCTACAGTTATTTATCAGAACTACCAAGACATGGAAGAATTATACTTGAATATATTAGGCTAGGCTTCAAATTTGGGCCCCAGGTGGATTTGAATCTAAGCAATGATATTGTGTTGAAAATGGATAATATATATAGAAAAGTTAGCGGTGAAAGACATAGAATGCTTGGACTTGTAAGATTTAAACAGTTGGAAAATGGACTGTTTTATTCCTCCATAGAACCAGACCACAATATTGTAGGTCTTATTGCACCCTATTTTGTATCTAGGATGACCAACGAAAATTGGGTTATTCATGATGTGAAAAGGGGAATAGGTGCACTTTACAATGGCAAGGAGTGGATTATTCAGGATATAAAAATCAAAGATGATTTGCTATTAAAGGAGGAAGAAGAAGAGTATCAACAGCTATGGAAGGCATACTTTAAATCCATAGCCATAGAAACAAAAATAAATCCTAAACTACAAAAAAGATGTATGCCAATGAGGTATTGGAAACATCTAGTAGAAAAAGCATGATGACAATAAAAAAACAGCCTATATAGGATACAACTGAAAAAGTATTATTATAACGAATTTTCAGTGGCTCCTATAAAGCTGTTTTTTGTATATCTATTTAATTAAATTTCTTACAAATTGTCCTTCCTTCATAATTACTTCCATTTTTTCAACAGAAATATTATGAATATCAAGAAGAGGGTTATCCTTAAGGACGATTATATCAGCGAATTTACCTTCTTCTAATGTTCCGGTAATATTATCTACTTTCAACATTTCTGCACCATTTTTAGTTGCAGCTAATATTACTTCCATTTCTGATAAACCAGCTTTATTTAAGGCATACATTTCTGTTATAGCATATTTTCCATAAGGAGTTAAACTACTACAGAAGGAATCTGATCCTACAGTGATACGAATTCCTTTTTTATTTGCATTTTGCAAGTTATCAATTATACGATTTAATTCTTTTTCAGCAGTTGTATTGCCTGGATATTTATCGTGTATAGGTCTATAAGGCGGCTCATAGACTGTAAACCATTCAAAGAAGAATTGCAAAGTAGGGCAGAAGGTAATATCCTTTTCCTTCATTATTTCAAGGCATTCTTCATTTAATTCCTGACCATGTATAATAGAAGATACACCTGTTTTACAGGAGTTTAAAGCACCCTCATAACCTTCTGCATGGGACCATACAGGGATTCCTACCATATTGCACTCATCAACTACTGCTTGAATTTCTTCCATTGAATAATGAGTAGCAGCTTTAGCATCATACTTCCATATTCCTCCTCCTGTAGACCAAATTTTAACAGCATCTGGATTTTCACGGAGTCTTTTTCTAATAGCTTTTCTAAGTTCCCAAGGACCGTCTACTCTTTCTGCCCATGGATGTGAGTCATTGTTATATTCTAAAGGCAATTTATGAGAATCACCATGGCCTGCAGTTCTACAGAATCCGAGACCAGTTGTAACAACTCTAGGTCCAGAGATAATACCTTGTTCAATCATATTTCTAATATGTATCCCAGAGCGAGAAATTTCTCCAACAGTTGTTAACCCATGTTCCAATGCTTCTTTAGCTTGTGCTACAGCAACTATGGTTTTTTGAGTAACAGGTTCCAGTACCCACTCACTATCATTATCACTTAAGTTTCCACTAAAATGAAGATGTGAATCAATTAAGCCTGGCATAATAGTCTTTCCAGTTATATCAATTACTTCACCATCAAACTTTGTATCAGTAATAGGTCCAGCATATTTAATTTTTTTATCTTCTACAACTACCATAGAGTTTTCTATGACTTCTCCAGTACCATTTATCAATAGTCCACCAGTAAATATAAACTTATTCAAATGTCCTCGCCTCCATATTCAATATTCATATATATTTTAACCTTAAACATTGAACTAAGCAATCTTTAAATAGTGAAATAAATATTATTTTAGTAGACTAAATTCACACATTAATAGCTGAAATATGATAAAATAGTTTTAAATATAGAGAAGAAAAATTAAGTAGGTGGTAAAGTGACAAAAGACTTTAATAAAGATTTTGAAAGCATTGGAAATAGTCAAATAGAGCTTCAATTAAGATTAATATTAGGTAATCTTCATGAAGCTGTTTGTGTTATAAATACTTCTGGTATTGTGACATTTTGGAATGCCAGCTCTGAGAGATTATATGGCATAAAAGCAGAAGAAATCGTAGGTTATCATATTGAAAAGTTTTTTCCCAATGCTCTGTTACTTAAAGTTTTAAGGGAGAAAAAAACCTTTGAAAATATAAAACATAAGCCTAAAAATGAATCTGATATTTTACTATCTGCAACACCACTTATATATAATGGTGAGTTGATAGGTGCAGTATCTACAGATAGAGATTTCAATGAGATTACAAATTTATATATGGAGCTAGAGAAAGAAAAGACTAAGGTGGAAATCTTAGAACAACAGATGAAAGAAATTACTCAAGATAAGTATTTTTTTGGAAAGATTATTGGAAAGTCTAAAGCCTTGGTAGATGCAATGATCATAGCTAAGCAAGTAGCCAGAACAGATGCATCTGTACTAATCACTGGTGAAAGTGGAACTGGAAAAGAAGTGTTTTCAAGGGCAATCCATCAAGAGAGTGACAGAAAGGGAAATTTTATTCCAGTGAACTGTAGTGCAATTCCGTCAAATCTTTTGGAATCAGAATTATTTGGCTATGTTGAAGGAGCTTTTACAGGGGCTTATAAAAAAGGAAGACCAGGGAAATTTGAGTTAGCTAATGGTGGGACCTTGTTTTTAGATGAAATAGGAGATATGCCTTTAATCATGCAAGCCAAATTGCTTAGAGTCTTGCAAGATGGAATAGTAATTAGAGTAGGTGGAGGAAAGCCTATAAAAGTAGATGCAAGGATTATCGCTGCAACAAATAAAGACTTACATCAGCTTATGGATGAAGGAAAATTTAGAGAAGATTTATATTATAGATTAAATGTAGTTTCTATACTTATACCTCCATTGAGAGAAAGAAAGGAAGATATTCCAGCGCTTATAAATGATTTCATCTTGGAGTTTTCAGAGAAGAATAAGAAGGGTGAAATGAATATATCCCCCGATGCAATGAAGATATTATCTGATTATCATTGGAAAGGAAATATTAGAGAATTAAAGAACACCATCGAGAGACTAGTGATCTTATCAAAGAATAACTCAATAGAGATTGAAGACTTACCTATAGGCATAGTCAATACAAGTAATCCTACTACCTTTATAGGTATGGATATCAACAATGACTTTGATTTAAAGAAAGCAGTAGATGATTTTGAAAAAAACATAATTATAGATGCATTGTTGGCCACAAAAGGAAATAAGGTTCAAGCAGCTGAGCTATTAAAAATTAAAAGATCAACTCTATATTATAAATTGAATCTATATAATTTAACCAGTTATATGGATTAGATGAAGGAAGGGTAGAAAATAGGATTATTTCAATACTTCAACCTAATGTCAATTAGTTGACGCATAAAATCCAAAAAACTGACAGTGACTTTTGAAATAGTTCTATAGGAAAAGATCAGAAAGTAAATATTATTTTTAACAAACTTTGCAAATAGCCAATTCTTGATAAATAAAATCTATATCAACTAAAAATATATAAATCTAATATATACTTACTGGTGTCAGGTATCTGTCATATATTAGATTTTTTTATTGCAACAAAAGATGCAATGCAGTGAAATACCCGATATAATTGAGTAGACACTTATGGCATAAAACTTGCATTATAAATATAGTTGATGGTTAGTAAAATATTTTATACATAGCTAAGGAGGAAAGAGAATGGGGTTATATGTAATTCCACTAAAGCAACATGTAGGTCCACCATGCCTACCAAATGTAATAGTAGGAGATGAAGTATTACGAGGTCAGTGTATAGCTGAACCTAACGGACTAGGAGCAAAGTTACACGCATCTGTGTCTGGGATAGTTAAAAACATAACAGAAGAAGCTATAGAAATTGAAGGAAATATTACGGATAAGCAGGATTATATAAAGATAAAAAAGAGTGATAATATCGCAGATATGGCCTTTGAGGCAGGTATAGTTGGTGCTGGTGGAGCAGGCTTTCCAGCTCATATAAAGCTAAAATCACAGATACCAGATGGCTATGTAATTGCAAACTGTGTAGAGTGTGAGCCAATATTAAGTCACAATATAAGATTGCTAGAAGAAAATCCTGAATTAGTTATAAAAGGTGTAAGATATGCTATGGAAGCAACAAAAGCTCCAAAGGGATATATAGCTATAAAAGCAAAAAATAAGACTGCCATAGATTCCCTAAATAAGGCTCTTGGTGATGCAATAGATGTGGAAGTAAAGGAATTAAGGGATATGTACCCTATGGGAGAAGAAAGAGCAATAATTCATGAAATATTTGGCAACTGGCTTACGCCTGAACAATTACCAATTGAGGCCAATGTAGTAGTCATGAATGGAGAGACCTTAGGAAATTTAACTCGTGCAGTTGAGGACCTAAAGCCTGTCATAGATAAGGATATTACAGTAGGAGGCAAATTAAAGAATGGTAAAGAAGCTACTGTTTTTTTCCAAGTACCTATTGGAACTCCAATAAGCAGTTTAATCGAAGAATGTGGAGGAATAGATGGAGAATTTGGGGAAGTAGTAATAGGAGGACCATATACAGGTAAAGCAGGAGATATTCACAAATCCGTGGTGACTAAAATATCTGGTGGAGCTATAGTTACTATTCCATTGCCAGAATATGTTGGACCAATAGGACTTCTAGTTTGTGCCTGTGGTGCAGATGAAAATAGACTTAGAGATATAGCTGCTAAAATGAAATCAAAAGTTGTAGCTGTAACAAAATGTAAAAATATTGTAGAAGTAAGGGGAGCAAATAAATGCTTAACCCCAGGGGACTGTCCTGGACAAGTTCAAGGAATAATGGACCTTAAGAAAAATGGTGCTAAAAGAGTTTTAGTATCCAATTGCAGTGACTGTACAAATACTGTAATGTGCTGTGCTCCAGATATGGACCTAGCAGTATATCACCATACAGACCATATATTTAGAACAGTTGATCATGAGTTAACGAGAAGACTTCCTATGGAAGAAAAATAGCAGAATAAGATTTTATTAAGGAGGTATAGAATATGTCAATAAGCGCTGAACAAGCACAAAAACTTAATAATGAATTTGCAGTAGTATGCTGTAGAACAGAAGCAGGTACTATAATATCAGCAGACCATCTTGAAGACCCAGGGATTTTTCCAGACCTTATAGATTCTGGCTTGCTTTCCATACCAGCAAATGTTGTAAAGATAGGACAAGTTATAGGAGCTAAGCTTACCAAGACCATAGATTCATTAAACCCTATAACATCAGATATAGTAGAGGGTCTAATAGTCCAAGAGTCAGGTAATATAAAAGAAGAAAAACTTGAGGATTCTGATAAAAAGGCAGTTTTAAAATTTAATATGAAAGCCGGTCATGTAATTAAGGCAGCTGATTTAGAAAACCCAATGAACTTTGAAAAGTTAGAGGACTCACTTCTTATTAATCTTAAGGAAGAAGTAATGACAAGGGGAGAAGTCCTTGGAGCAAAGCTTAACAAAGATCTAGCAGCTCTTACACCTATTACAGCAGATATGCTGGAAGGCTATGTGGCTCCTATAGAAAAAGCAGAAGAAAATGCAGCTACAGGAATGATACAAGGTGGAGTCCTAAGGATAAAAATAGCTGAAGGCAAGGGTATTGATATTGAAGTTCCATTGGGAGGATATGTTCCACCTTCACAAACAATGGCAGTTAATACAGTAAGCAATAAATCAGAGGCAGTAGCAGAAATAGTTAAACCAGCTCCTGAAAAAGTACTTAGAAGACTTGTTAAAAAACATTTCCAAATAAATGAAGTTAAATTTGGACCTGAAACTAAAATCGAAGGAACTACTTTATATATTAGAGAAAATATCGGAGAAGATGCAATAAAGGTAGATAAACTAGTTAAGAAAATAAAAGTTGAGCTAATTACTCCTGATAAATATAATCAGTATTCAGAAACTATAATGGATGTTCAGCCTATAGCTACAAAAGAAGAGGGTAGCAAATTAGGTACAGGAGTAACTAGGGTACTTGATGGCGTTATTATAATGGTAACAGGTACAGATGAAAATGGAGTTCAGATCGGTGAATTTGGTTCATCAGAAGGTATTCTTGAAGAGAATATTATGTGGGGAAGAGCTGGTGCTCCTGAAAAGGGAGAAATATTCATAAAGACAGAAGTAGTTATTAAAGAACATACTAATATGGAAAGACCAGGACCTCTTGCAGCTCACAAAGCTACAGATTTCATTACACAAGAGATTAGAGAGGCATTGAAGAAACTAGATGATTCTTTAGTAGTGGAAGAAGAAGAGTTTGTTCAAACAAGAAGACCAGGTAAGAAAAAGATTGTCATAGTTAAAGAAATCATGGGTCAAGGTGCAATGCATGATAACTTAATACTGCCAATGGAACCAGTAGGGATATTAGGAGCAAAACCAAATGTTGACCTTGGCAATGTACCAATAGTTTGTTCACCATTGGAAATACTTGATGGGGCTATACATGCTCTTACTTGCATTGGACCAGCTACTAAGGAATGTTCAAGACATTACTGGAGAGAACCTCTTGTAATAGAAGCCTTAAGAGATGAAGAAATAGATTTATGTGGCATTGTATTAGTTGGTAGTCCTCAAATCAATTCTGAAAAATTCTATGTGTCTGAAAGAGTTGGAATGACAGTTGAAGCTATGGATGTGGATGGAGCAGTAGTCACCACTGAAGGATTTGGAAACAATCATATTGATTTTGCTAGTCATATTGAACAAATAGGTATGAGGGGAATTTCAGTAGTAGGTACATCTTTCTGCGCAGTTCAAGGAGCATTGGTAGTTGGCAATCAATATATGACTCATATGGTAGACCTTAATAAAACTGAAGCAGGAATTGAAAATGAAATACTTTCATGTAATACTTTAACAAAAGATGATGGAATCAGAATCTTAGCCATGTTAAAGGCTGCAATGGCTGGAGAAGAAGTTGCTGCTCCAGAGAGAAGTTGGAATCCTAAGGTAAAAGAAAGTAATTTGGAGTTAATTGAAAAGGCTACAGGTGAGAAAATCAATAGACCAGATAATGAAACTTCACTTCCAATGAGCGAGAAGAGAAAGGAAAAATATAGCTAAAATAAGCTAAGTCAGGTGTTGATATGAAATATATAGATGAAACAAGGTATTTAGAAGGAATTATCGTTGAAATAAGTGATGGTGCAGTAGGTATAGATTTTAAGGGAAGAATGGGATATTTAAAAATCCCAATGAGACTATTAATTACTGATTACCCTCTAGAGATAGGGCAAGAAGTAGGGCTTAATATGAGCTATGTAGAAGTCTTGAGTCCAGTAGCAAATGATAAATATGTAAGTAATATAGATAAAAAAAGAAATAAGGAGGTATAATAATGAGCTTGACGGTAGTAAAGGGATTACAATCAGAGATATTTGTACCAATTACACCCCCTCCAGTATGGACTCCTGTAACTAAAGATTTAAAGGATATGGTTATTGCTCTGGTTACAGCAGCTGGTGTTCACGAAAAGAAGGATAAAAGATTTAATTTAGCAGGAGACTTTTCATTTAGAGAAGTTAGAGACACAACTCCATCTAAGGAATTGATGGTATCTCATGGTGGATACGATAATGGAGATGTTAACAAAGATATTAACTGTATGTTTCCAATAGATAGACTACATGAACTTGCAAAAGATGGTTTTATAAAATCCATTGCTCCTGTACATATAGGATTTATGGGTGGTGGAGGAAACCAAGAAAAGTTTAAAAATGAAACAGGTCCTGAGATTGCAAGGATATTGAAAGAAGAGGGAGTAGATGCTGTCTTGATGACTGCTGGGTGAGGTACTTGCCACCGCTCTGCCGTGATTGTGCAGAGAGCGATTGAGGAAGCAGGTATACCAACCATAATAATAGCTGCTCTTCCTCCAGTAGTAAGACAAAGTGGTACTCCTAGAGCAGTTGCTCCACTAGTACCAATGGGAGCAAACGCAGGAGCTCCGAATAATATAGAAATGCAATATAATATCTGTAAGGATTCATTATTGAAGCTAGTAGAAATCGATTCACCTGGTAAGATAGTACCTCTTCCATATGAATATGTTGCAAAGGTATAAATATTGAAAGACAATATATTTATTATTGAGGAGGATGGCTATGAATTTTACTAAAAGTATACATGCTGTGGACTCCCATACAATGGGAGAACCAACTAGGATCATAATAGGCGGAGTACCAACTATACCGGGGAAGACCATGCCTGAAAAAAAGGAGTATTTAGTAAATCATATGGACTACCTTAGAACAGCTGTAATGCATGAACCAAGAGGACATAATGATATGTTTGGCTCCATTATAACTGCTACTACTGTGCCAGAGGCAGATTTGGGAATAATATTCATGGATGGTGGAGGATACTTAAATATGTGTGGGCACGGAAGTATTGGTGCAGCTACAGTAGCAGTAGAGACCGGAATGGTAGAAGTGACAGAGCCAATTACAAATATTGTATTGGAAGCTCCAGCTGGATTAGTTAAAGCTAAGGTAAAGGTTGAAAAGGGAAGAGCTAAGGAAGTTTCAGTAGTCAATGTTCCTTCATTTTTATATAAAAAGGATATTGAAGTGGAAGTAGCTGATTTGGGTATAGTGAAGTTTGATATTTCTTTTGGAGGCAGTTTCTTTGCCATAGTGAGAGATACTGAATTAAAGGTAGATATTGATACAAAGAATTTGAATATAATAATCGAAAGAGCTATGAAACTAAGGGATATCATTAATAAAGAAATCCAAGTACAACATCCAACTCAATCTCATATTAATACTGTTGATTTAGTAGAAGTTTATGGAAATCCCAAGAGTGAGGATGCAAATTATCAAAATGTAGTAATATTTGGAGATGGTCAAGCTGATAGATCCCCTTGTGGAACAGGTACAAGCGCTAAAATGGCAACCTTGTATGCCAAGGGAGAACTAGGTATTGATGAAGCCTTCGTATATGAAAGTATAATCAATACTAAATTTAAAGGTAGAGTCTTGGAAGAATGCAAAGTTGGTGAATTTGACGCCATAATACCTGAAATAACAGGCTCTGCTTTTATAACCGGATTCAACCATTTTGTAATAGATGAAGAAGATCCAGTAAAATATGGATTTGTTTTGAAATAATAATCAAGGCCCCCATTTATAATTAATATAAGTGGGGGTTTAATTTTTCATACTTCATGATTTAGATTTTTCCAAAATGTAAAATAGCAAAATTAGTTACATATAATTTTTAAAAAAGATTGACAGATATAAAGTGGTATAATATACTAATTATAGACCGGCAGTCGGTCGATAAAACAGAATGGAGTGACAAAATGAGAATTATTAAAGAATATGATGAGAGAAGAAATGAAATTCTAGATACTGCTGAAAGGCTGTTTTATATGAAGGGATATGATAAATGTACTGTTAATGACATACTCAAAGGGGTGGGCATTGCAAAGGGTACTTTTTATCATTATTTTAAATCAAAAGAAGAAGTTTTAGATGAAATTGTGCTTAGGTACAAAGACATTGTAGTCAGTAGAGCTAATGAAATACTTAAGATGAATAATATTAGTCAAGAAGAAAAACTCTTGAGGGCATTTATGGCAATGAGGATTACAAGCCAGATTGATGATAATATGCTAGATGATATACATAAAGTTGAAAATGCTTTATTGCATCAGAAAGTCTTAAATCAAATGGTTACGACTATGGCGCCTATTTTAGTAAAGATTATTGAAGAAGGAATTGCAAATAAGGTATGGAACTGTAGATATCCTCTGGAGTACATGCAGATTTTTCTGGCATCATCATTATCTTTAACAGATGAAGGTATTTTTGAACTAGATGCTGATTCGCAGATGAAGGTAATGGCAGCAATAATTTCCATGCTTGAGAAAATGCTGGATGTTCCAGAAGACTCTTTTATGCAGTTATTTATGCAGAACTACGGATAAATTTAGATAAGTAGGTAAAAAACCGAACAGGAAAGGAGTAGGTAAATGAAATGGTCAATGGTTAAAAATGATTTTGTAAGAAATAAAGTTATTAATATTGCATTGCTTTTGTTTATGATGTTTTCGGCAAGTATTGCAGTTTTGTCTATGTTAATGGCAGTTAAAACCTTTACATCTATTTCTGGATTATATAAGACGGCGCAGCCGCCTCATTTCCTTCAGATGCACAAAGGAGAACTCAATCATGAGCAAATAAACAAGTTTATATCAGAAAATGAATTGGTGACTTATAGTCAAATAGTCACAATGATTAATGTCTACGGAGAAAATCTTATTGTTGTTGGAAAGGAGGATTCTTATGATCTTTCTGATTGTCGTCTTGATATTGGTCTTGTAAAGCAGAATGAAGCCAAGGATTTACTCTTAAATTCTGAACATAAAAAAATAACCCTTTATGAAGGGGAAATAGGCATTCCAATAATATTGAAGGGAATGTATGATATTGAAATCGGTGACAGCCTTATTTTGATCGATCATGATGTCAGAGCTGAGTTTGTGATTAAAGAATTTGTTTTAGATTCTCAGATGAATTCCACAATGGCATCATCTACGAGAATGCTCATAAGCGATGAAGATTTTGAAAAGCTTTCAGGTAAGGTAGGAGAGCATGAATATCTTATAGAAGCTTATTTCTCAAATACAAATGAAGCTTCACTTTTCCAAACCTCCTATGAGAATGCAGGACTTCCGCAGAATGGTCAGGCAGTAACCTACACAATGATTTTTTTACTTAGTGCTATGACTGATATCGTTACAGTATTTGTTTTGCTTCTGGTAAGCCTGTTTTTAATTATTGTTTCCTTTATTTGTATAAAGTTTACAATTATGGCTGCTCTGGAGGAAGAAGTCAGTGAAATCGGCACAATGAAGGCCATAGGTCTGACCTTTGCTGATATAAGAGACTTATATCTTAGCAAGTATCGGGTACTAGCTATTATAGGTGTAATAGCAGGATATATAATAGCATTGCTAAGTAGTGGCGTATTTACAAAGCATATTAGTACTACATTTGGAAATATAAAAACATCTCCTTTGGCAGTGATATTGTCACTTGCAGTTGCTTGTCTAGTTTTTCTTCTTATAAATTATTATTGTAAAAAAGTATTGAAGAAAATTAAAAATCTTACAGTTGTTGATGCTTTAGTTAGTGGAAAGGGGTTTGAAAAAGAGAAAGGCTCTATAAAGGACGGATTGCACAAAAACAAGAGACTTTCTGTTAACTGGCTAATGAGTATGCGTGAGATTTTCCATAAGTTTAATAACTGGATAATTGTATTTGTGGTTGTGTTAATTGCTGTAATGATGATTATGATTCCAGTTAATCTGTTGAATACCTTTGAGGCACCTGAATTCATCACTTATATGGGAAGTTCGCTGGAGGATATCTTGATTGAAGTGGAAAATGGGGAAAAGCTTGAAATTAACTATTATAATGTAAAAGAGCTTTTGGAAAAGGATAATTCTATTAATGATTATTATGAATATCGAACTATACGAGTCAAGGCTGCTAATTCTAACAATATACTTATAAATCTGGATATAGACAGTGGAGATAACGCAGGAAATGGATTACAGTATATCAGTGGCAAGGCTCCTGAAGGAGAAAATGAGCTTGCTATTTCTTATCTCAATGCCAATGAAATTGAGAAAGAGGTTGGAGATGAAATTATACTTTTATTTGATAACAAAGAGCAGAAATTTGCAATTTCAGGAATCTATCAGGATGTTACCAGTGGTGGGATTACAGCCAAGTCAAAATATGGATTTTCAGATCTTGATGCTAACAAATATTCATTTTCTATTAATCTCAAGGATAATTCAGAAGTAGAAAATAAGGCGGATGAATGGACAAAAATCCTTGGAACAGGAGTAACGGTAGATCCAATGGAGGAGTTTATTAATCAGACTCTGGGTGGAGTTTCAAAACAGCTTAGGACTATGGTTTTTGCAATTATAATTATTGGCTCATGTTTAGTAATGCTTATTACTGTTTTGTTTCTGAAGCTTCGTTTTGCAAAAGACTTATCTGAAATAGCAGTTTTAAAAGCTATAGGGTTTTCAGAACAGGATTTAAGTAAGCAGTACATGATAAAAACAGGTTTTGTTTCAATAATGGGCATCTTGGCAGGAATTATCTTTACTGATCTATTAGGAGAAAAGATTGTTAACGCTGCCCTAGGTATAGCAGGAATTGGGGTTAAGAAAGTTCACCTTATTACCAATTCTGTAATGGAATACATCATTTGTCCATTGTTATTGATGATGCTTATACTCTTGGTAACATGGATTATTATGAGAACAATTAAAAAATATAATATTATTTCTATTATTAAAGAATAGAAAGTATGGGGGTGCCACTTGAAAAGGATATTAGAAGTAAATAATTTATGTAAAAGTTTTGAAGATATACAGGTGTTAAATGATATAAGTTTTAAGGTTGATGAGGGGGAATTCATAGCAATTATGGGACAGTCCGGCTCTGGGAAATCTACTTTGCTTTATAGTATAAGTGGAATGGATAGACCAACTTCCGGTAATGTGCTGCTTTGTGGCAAGGATATATCAAATCTTAATGATGAAAAGATGAGTGAAGTAAGACTAAAGCAGATAGGATTTGTTTTTCAACACTCATATCTCTTGAAAAATTTATCTATCAGGGATAATATTGTACTCCCTGGATTCAAGGCTGGCACTTTAAGAGATCAGGTAAATCAAGATGCAGATGATCTAATGGAAAAGACAGGAATTTCCAGTCTGGGTAGTCATGATATTAAGAAGGTTTCAGGAGGGCAGCTACAGCGTGCAGCAATCTGCCGGGCTCTTATTAATCATCCGGATATTCTATTTGGTGATGAACCTACTGGAGCCCTAAACAATAGCACCACAAGAGAAGTAATGGATATTATAAATGGGGTCAATTCAGAAGGTACTACGGTCATTATTGTTACCCATGATGCAAAAGTAGCTGCAAGGGCAAGCAGAGTGATATACATTATAGATGGAAATATCCATGATGAACTAATCTTAGGAAAATATGAGGGAGATGAAGAGACAAAATCTTGTCGTGACAAAAAGTTATATGAATGGCTAGAAAAGCAAGGCTTTTAGAAAATACAATAGAGTTGCTGCAAAAAAACATGTAAATTTACATTGTTATTAACTGTATATAAGATAAAATAGCTGCATAAGGAGATGATCATTATGCTGAATATTAAACCAATTTCTGATTTACGGAATTATACAGAAGTACTCAATGAAGTAAAGGAAGATAGTCCAGTCTATTTAACCAGAAATGGACGAGGAGAATATGCTATTATAAAGCTTGAAGAATTAGATAAGTTAAAAGCTAGCATTAGATTATTGGCAAAGTTAGGAGAAGGTGAGAAATCAGCAAGAGAGGAAGGGTGGCTTTCACCAGATGATGTTGAAGCTATGTTGGGATTATAATTATGTCAAAGATTGAATATTCTCCTAAAGCACTAGAAGATTTGCAGCATATCAAACTGTCCATCACAAATTAAATGGACAGTTTATTAATATGCAAGCTTTCTTCCTATTCTTTATCCTTGGAGATTTGCCAAGTACCATCCTCTGTACAAGTATATGTTCTACCATCTTCATTCTTGATGACGGAACCAACTCCATGATTTTTACCTCCATAGATGCAGGAAGAATCATTGTTTGAGATTGATGCTTTATCACTAGAAATGACATTGCCTGGTGCAGAAATAATGTTCATAGAACGGGTCTTTTCCATTTCTTTATCTTTCATTTCATCATTCCTTTCACTTCAATTTTGTTTAACATTATAAATATGCTCAATATCCCTTGAAAAAATTCATATCACCATTCATCAAAATTAACCCTATTATTTTTTACGCATATTATATACCTATCTTTTTCTATCCTAAGTATAGTAGTTGACTCCATACTAAACAGTTAGTTGCTTTACAGGGAGCCCATAGATTGATATATTTGAAATAGATAAAGTATGTTTCGATTATATTAAAAAGGGGAGATATAAATGGATATAAAAAGATTTGGCGATATGTTATCTAAGATTAGGCAGAATAAGAATATGACACAAGAGGAGTTTGCATCAAGACTTGGGGTTACTCCACAAGCAGTCTCGAAATGGGAACGAGGATTAGGATTACCTGACATTAGTCTTGTAGCTGGTATATGTACTATCTTGGGTGTAAATTCAAATGATCTTTTGGGAATACAAGAAACAGGTAAAGTAGTAGAAAATGATGATATGGTAGAGCAAAGAGAAATCTTGATGAATTCTTGTGCAGAACCTTTGCTGATTATTTTCGGTGAAAAACTTATTCCTGCATTTGTTGAAGGACTTAAAACAAATATTATAAATGAAAAGCGAAAAAAGTTAGCAATGGATACTGGGATTTTAGTACCTATAATAAGAATTAGAGATGATGTGAATCTTAAAGCTAATGAATATTGCATAAAGTCATATGATAAGGTATTGTTACAAAATGAGCTAGATGTGGTAAATGAAAGGACATATGAGCTTATAATAGATAAGCTAGTTGAAGTATGTAGAGCAAATTACTCAAGGATATTAAATAAGCAAATAGTCAAGACTTTGGTCGATAATGTAAAAAACTTATATCCGGGAGTAGCTGATGGTGTAATTCCTGAAAAGATATCATATCTAATGTATCAAAGAGTTTTGATGGGAGTAATGGATGAAAATGGACACATTAGAAATCAAATTAAACTCATTGAATTATTGGAAGAAGAAATAATAATAAATGGAAACCAGGATATTGATTCAGTTATTAAAGATATTGTAAGCAAAATAAAGTAGACCAAAGAATTATATTTCTCTTGACAACAGTATTTCTCACATATATACTAAAATTATAGTATTGGAAGGAGGATTTGATTTAATATGATAAGGATAATAATGGTGGTTACTCAATAAAATCAAATATGGGCCAAGGTGTAAGTAGGAGTAGTATGTTTTTTTGTCATGCAATTAACCTTGTGCCGTAGAATCAACCTTTCGCAGCTGGATAATAATTAAATAATATTACCGTAGATATCCATGGATGGTTTTGTCTACGGTATTTTTGTGCCCATTTTTAGGGTTTAGAAAGGAGAGATGTTATATGGAAGACAGGAGAAATACTTGGATTATAGAAAAGAAAACAAATAAAAAATTGAAAATAATGGAGGAACTGAATGAGTAAAAGAATTGAAGATTATGGATTCACAAGTAGCTTTAAGAAACAAATAGAAGAAATGAATATTGATAAAGATGAGCTTGTACCAGCAAGGGTAATGGCAGTGCATAAGGAGATGTATATCATTGGATATGATAGTATAGAAAAGGGAGCGAAGCTGAAGGGATCAATATTTTATAATGACAACTATAATATAATATATCCTGCAGTAGGAGATTTTGTTTTGATCAAGGTAAATCCATATGGAGATGATGTAGTATACAATGTATTGGATAGAAAGAGTAAATTCTCTAGATTTGATACCCACTATCAAAAGGAGCAAATGATAGCTGCAAATTTTGATCATGTATTTATTATTTCTTCCTTGAATCATGACTTTAATATAAAAAGAATCGAGAGATATCTTTCCATTGCTTGGGAGAGCGGAGCTAATCCAGCCATTGTTTTGACTAAGTCTGATTTAGTAGAAGATATAGATGAGTTCTCCACACAGATTGAGGAAGTAGCCATCGGAGTACCAATATTCTATATTAGCTCTGTTACAGGAGAAGGGATAGATGAGCTGAGAAATTATCTTAAACCTAGAGAAACCATAGTTTTTCTAGGCTCTTCAGGTGTTGGAAAATCATCTTTAGTCAATGCTCTCTCTGGGGATACCATAATGAAGGTTAATGACATTAGATCAGATGATAGTAAAGGCAGACATACAACTACCCATAGACAACTGATTATGCTAAATAATGGAACAATGATAATAGATACACCTGGCATGAGGGAATTATCACTATGGAATATTGAAGATGGACTGGATACAACATTTTCTGAAATAGAAGAATTAATGACCCAGTGTAAATTTAAGGATTGCAAACATGGAAAAGAACCAGGTTGTGCTATTAAAAATGCTCTATCAACAGGAATTCTCTGTGATGACAGGTGGAATAATTATATTAAGCTTCAAAGGGAAGCTAAGTTTGCTGCCAGAAAAGAAAGGATGAATCTTAAAAAGAAGGAAAAACTTCACAATAAGTCCAAAGATAAAACATCAAAAGAAGTATATAAATGGGATTAGTTTATATTAATGATGTACTACAAGTAAAAAAACCAGCTAAAAAGCTGGTTTTATTTTTTGTAATATTAAATTTTATCTTTATTACTATTATACTTATTTTCAGGATTATCTAAGATTGCCATAAATTCCTCTCCACTTATGGTTTCTTTCTCCAATAGATACTCAGATAGTTCATGGAGCTTGCCTATATTCTCCTTAAGAATATTTTTGGATTTTTCATAGGATTCCTTAATGATTTGAAGAACTGCTTCATCTATTTTAGAAGACATTTCAGGAGAACAAGCAAGAGCAGGGTCTCCACCAAGATATTGATTTGAAACGGTTTCTAATGCTACCATACCAAATTCATCACTCATTCCATATCTAGTTATCATTGCCCTGGCAATTTTAGTAGCTTGTTCAATATCATTAGATGCTCCGGTTGTAATTGAATCAAATATTACTTCTTCAGCAGCCCGTCCACCAGTTAAAGTAACTATTCTATTAAATAATTCTTCTTTTGACATTAAAAATTTCTCATCTTCTTCAACTTGCATTGTATATCCTAAGGCTCCAGAAGTTCTAGGAATAATGGTTATTTTGTGAACAGGAGCAGTATTTTTCTGCTTAGCTGCTACTAATGCGTGGCCAATCTCATGGTAGGAAACAATAAGTTTTTCCTTTGGAGATATGACTGCACCCTTTCTTTGGTATCCAGCTATGACTGTTTCAACTGATTCTTCCAAATCCCATTGATTAACTTTAGTTCCTCCAAACTTTACTGCCCGTAAAGCTGCTTCATTTACAATATTCGCCAGTTCCGCCCCTGACGCACCTGAGGTGGCTCTAGCGATGGCATTATAGTCAATATTGTCTTCAACCTTGATCTTTTTAGCATGTACTTTTAATATATCTTCACGACCTTTTAAATCAGGTAATTCTACGGGAATACGCCTATCAAATCTTCCCGGACGCAAAAGAGCTTTATCTAAAGTCTCAGGTCTATTAGTTGCAGCTAAAATGACAACTCCTATACTGCCATCAAATCCATCCATTTCAGTAAGTAGCTGATTTAGTGTTTGTTCACGCTCATCATTTCCACCCATACCTGAATTATCACGCTTTTTACCGATTGCATCAATTTCATCGATAAAGACTATACAAGGGGCTTTTTCCTGTGCTTGTTTAAACAAATCACGAACACGGGCTGCACCCATACCTACAAACATTTCAACAAATTCAGATCCTGATATAGAGAAAAAGGGAACTTTTGCTTCTCCTGCAACTGCTTGGGCTAATAATGTTTTACCTGTACCAGGCGGGCCTACAAGCAATGCTCCCTTAGGGAGTTGGGCACCGATTTCAGCATATTTTTTTGGATTATGCAAGAAGTCAACGATTTCGGTCAGAGCTTCTTTTGCTTCATTTTGTCCAGCAACATCAGTGAATGTCTTTCCTGTTTGTGCCTCTACATATACCTTTGCATTACTTTTACCAAAGCTCATGGAATTACCACCCATTCTACCTTGTAAATTACGGGAAAGTAATTGACCAATGATAACAAAGAAAAATATTGGTACAACCCAAGATAATAAGAAATTTTCAATGGGAGATCTTTCTCTAGGAATTACTTCCAAGAAACTGATTTTATCTCTTTGTTCATTTAAACGATTGACCAAATCAGGGTCATCCATCCTACCTGTTATAAATAAAGCTTCTTTTCCATCTTCATCCAAAGTGACAAAGCCGATTTTGTTGTCTTGGACTTCAACTTTTTTAACATTTCCTTCTTCTATTTGCGTTAAAAATGTGCCATAATCTACTTCTGTTATTTGTTGTTTTAAGAAAGCTGGAAATACAAAAGCGTTAAGTATCATTACTACAAGCATAGTAATTGCATAATAATATATTAATGGTCTTTTAGGTTTATTAACCTTTTTCATTTACATTCCTCCAGAAAATATAAGGCCAGCTACAAGCTAGCCCTATAATAAAATTATTTAAATAAAAAGCTTAGCATAGATATAGATTTATTTTGAATCCCCTTATAAATTATATCTAAGCTATCATCTTTATCTACCATTCCTAATATATACAATAGTGGTAGGTAATGATCTTTAGTAGGTATTGACTTAGTTTTCTTATCACCATATTCTACTAAATGATTAAAATTTCTTGCTCCAAGGTCACTTATTACTTCATTTTCAAAATCAATTGCCCAATCATATGGATTAGGATCAGAATACATATCTGCTAAGTATAAGTTGTGGACAATATTCCCACTACCTAAGACCAAAACATCATTTTCTCTTAAGAATTTTAATTTTTTTCCCATCTCATAATGGTATTCAGCAGGCTGTGCAATATCAATACTCATGGCAACTACTGGAATATCTGCCTTTGGATACATATGTTTTAATATTGACCATACTCCATGATCAAGACCATAAGTATCTATTGGCTTGACATTACTACTTTTTAGGATTTCTTCAATTTCTGGAAATCCAGGGCATGGATATTTTACCTTATATAATTCCTCTGGAAAACCATAAAAATCATATATAAGCTCTGGATTTTCTGTAGTAGTTACTGCAGTAGCTCCGTCTGACATCCAGTGAGCGGTCACTACTACAATTGCCTTTGGTGTAGGCAAATTTTCACAGATATTATAAATGCTTTTAGTATATTCGTTATCTGATATGATATTTATAGGTGAACCATGGCCTATAAAACCAATTGGAAATCTCATAAAATCACTCCTATTAGTATATTCTATATAATTATACCCAAGCTAAAAGAAAATAAATCAAATCATTGTTATAGGAAACTTGCTTAATTTATAGCTACATAAAAAAGGCACTTTCTTTTTTGTGTAAACATATATATACTAAGTACTAGGCTATATTATATAGTACAAATAATTTTATAGGAGGTAAAAATGAAACTACCTGAACTTAAAATAGGAAATCTAGTTGCTAAATTACCCATTGTGCAAGGAGGTATGGGTGTAGGAATTTCCTTATCAAACCTAGCAGGCAATGTTGCTTTAAATGGGGGAATAGGAGTGTTATCTGGTGTTGAGATTGGTTTTAATGAAGGTGATTATTACAAAGATAAGAAGGAAGCTAATTCAAGGGCACTAAAGTATCATATTAGAAAGGCTAAAGAAATATCAAAAAATGGCATAATAGGTATCAATATTATGGCTGTACTGAATAATTTTGAAGAAATAGTTGTAGAGGCTGTCAGGGAAAAAATAGATATAATCTTTTCAGGTGCTGGACTTCCACTAAGTCTACCTAGTTTTACAAAGGGAACTGATACAAAGGTTGTACCTATTGTTTCGTCTGACAGAGCTGCTACTTTAATATGCAAGACTTGGGATAAAAGATATGATGTAGTTCCAGATGCCATAGTACTTGAGGGGCCAAAAGCTGGTGGGCATTTAGGATTTTCTAGGGAAGAATTAGATGATCCCTCTAAGGATTTAGATGTATTGCTAATTGAAGTATTGGAAGCTATTAAACCATATGAAGAAAAGTATAAGAGAGAAATTCCCGTTATAGCTGCTGGTGGAATAATGAATGGTGAAGATATTGCTAGATTAATTAATCTAGGTGCATCAGGAGTTCAAATGGGAAGTAGATTTGCAGCTACTGATGAATGTGATGCATCGGATTCATTTAAAGAAGCTTATATAAATGTAAAGGAAGAAGACATAGTTTTAATTAACAGTCCTGTTGGTTTAGTAGGTCGAGCTATAAATAATAAGTTTATAGAGGATGCGAAGATGGGCTTAAGGAAACCAATTAAATGTATTACAAATTGTCTTAAACCATGCAAACCTGAAGAAGTCCAGTATTGTATAGCAAATGCATTAATAAATGGACAAAAGGGAAACCTTAACTCGGGATTTGTTTTTGCAGGTGCCAATTCATATAAGATAGATAGAATTATGCCAGTAAAAGATCTAATGAAAGAATTAGTTGAAGAGGCTAAGTTGCATCTAAAACAAACAAAGTAAGACTCAATAATAATCTAGGGTAGATATCCCTGATTTAAAATAGTATAATATATTAATGAATCCCACTTTATAGTGGGATTTTCATATTAAAATTTGACTTAAGGAGAGAAATAGATGAATGAATTTTCAAGAACCGAGCTTTTGCTTGGCGTTGAAGGAGTAGAAAAGCTAAAAAGCTCATCTGTTGCAGTATTTGGAATAGGTGGAGTTGGCTCCTTTACAGTAGAAGCTTTGGTAAGAAGTGGAGTAGGTAATATTGCCATAATAGATGATGATAAAGTATGTTTGACAAATATAAATAGACAACTAATAGCCACAAGAAAGACCATAGGTAAACATAAAGTAGAAGTAATGAGAGATAGAATCTTAGAAATAAATCCAAAGGTGAATGTAGAGATACATCAGACTTTCTATACTGTAGATAACGCAGATGATTTTGATCTATCTAAATACACTTATGTGGTAGATGCTATTGATACTGTATCCTCAAAGCTAATCCTAATTGAAAAATCAAAGGCATGTAATACTCCAATTATTTCTTGCATGGGTGCAGGAAATAAGCTAGATCCAACTAAATTTGAAGTCACAGATATATTTAAAACGACTATATGTCCTCTTGCTAGAACCATGCGTTCAGAATTAAGAAAAAGAGGTATAGATTCTTTAAAGGTAGTATATTCAAAAGAACCAGCATTAAAGCCAATAGAAAATGAAGAGGATAACTGTAAAAACAAATGTGTTTGCCCTCCAGGTACAGCACGAAATTGTACTGCTAGAAGGCAAATACCAGGGAGTGTATCCTTTGTACCATCTGTGGCAGGATTGATTATTGCTGGGGAAGTAATAAAGGACATAATTAAATTATAAACACCATCTTATCATAAGCAATTAAAACTTGTTTAGTAGAAATTAGAATATTGAGGAGGGGAGTTTTGATATGAATAAGGACATATCTAATAACAACACATGTTGAGTTATTGAAAAACCGACAACTTCTAGTTTGGAAGAGCGATTAAAAGATAAAATTAAGCAAAAAGAAGAAGATATAAAAGATATAAGAATTATACATGCATTAGATGGTCAAATAGAAACTCCTCTAGGTCTAATAAGTACTTTAACTACTGAGCTTAAAGAGAAAGATAGATTAGGTAATTTAGGAGTAAGATTAGGAATCGGTAGAGATGACTATAAAGTGCCTACTGGGATATATGCAATAGGTACTCCTAATGAGGAATCTCATGTATTAGTAACAGCAAATTATAAGTTGACAATAGATAAGCTCAGAAAAGAGCTTAATGGATTAAACCTATGGATTTTGGTTATTGATACAAATGGTGTGAATGTCTGGTGTGCAGCAGGGAAGGGAACATTCTCCACTGAAGAAATCATATATAGAATTAATAAGTGCAAGTTAAAAAAACTAGTTACTCATAAACAACTGATCCTACCTCAGCTAGGTGCGCCAGGAGTAAGTGCTTATCAAGTAACTAAGTTTACTGGATTTAAGATTGCATATGGACCAGTTTATGCCAAGGATATTAAAGAGTTTTTAGAAAGTAATTGTCAAGCTACTGAAGAAATGAGAAGAGTAAAATTCAACCTAAGAGAAAGAATAGCAGTTTCACCCCTTGAATCTGTAATGTGTATTAAGTATTTACCATTTGCTTTTATATTCTTTATCTTTATGCAATTAATAGGAGGAGCAAATCATAGCATTATGCAAATCCTGAAAAGTGGGGCATTAAATACACTTCCCTATATTATAGCAGCAATTATCGGGACAATATTATTTCCAATACTTCTCCCCATATTACCATTTAGAATGTTTTCTATTAAGGCACTAATTTTGGGGATTATCTGGTCTTTTGTAGTGATTACATATTCCAGTGTTTTTCATTATAATAATAGCATATTAATGAATGTGGGCAATGGATTATTGTTGTCTTCAATGATTAGTTATTTAGGTATGAATTTTACTGGTTCTACAACATTTACATCTTTATCTGGTGTAAAAAAAGAAGTTCTATTATCAACGCCAATAATAGTCATTTCTGCATTAGTAGGGATAGTCCTTATGCTTGTAGATAAGTTTCTGTAATGGGCTGAGGAGGAATTTACTTATGAAATATATTAAAAATGTTGCAAAGATAGAAATCAATCAAGAGAAATGCGGGGGATGTGGTATATGTCTTAATGTGTGTCCACATGCTGTTATCAGTATAGATGAAGGAAAAGCCTTTTTATCTAATAAGGACAGATGTATAGAATGTGGGGCATGTGATATTAATTGCCCTGTAAATGCCATAGGAGTTGAAAAAGGAGTTGGGTGTGCCTCTGCTATTATAAGCAGCTGGTTCACTAGAAGCAAAGCTTCAAAAACAATTTAGCAAAATAGTAAGGCACTGGGGCCCTTCCCATGTCTGGTTAATATGAAAGGATGGGATAAAATGGAGTCATTGTTTAAATCAAGAAAGATAAAGAATCTAGAAATAAAGAATAGAATAGTACTACCACCTATGGTTTGCTTTTCATTTGCAGAAAAGAATGCTTTTGTATCAGAAAAAAATATTAATCACTACGAATCAATAGCTAAGGGTGGGGCTGGATTAATCATTGTAGAGGCAACTTGTGTTAATGAAAAAGGAAGATTGTCAGCAGATCAATTGGGAATATGGTCGGACAAGTTTATAGATGGATTAAAGAAGATATCACAAACTTGCCATGAAAATGGGGCTAAGGTATTTATACAACTTCATCACGCTGGCATTAGAACATCCAAGGCTATAAATGAAGATACTGCAACATCCTCAGATTATGACGATGGAAAGGTAACAGCTAGGGCTATGACCATAAGTGAAATACATTCCATAGAGGAAGACTTTATAAATGCAGCTATTAGGGCAGAAAAAGCTGGATTCGATGGGATTGAGATTCATGGTGCTCATTCATATCTTTTGACACAGTTCTTTTCCACTAAAGTAAATAAACGAGAAGATGAATATGGTGGAAGCCTGGATAATAGAGTGAGAATTGCAGGGAGAATAATTGAAGGAATTAAGCAAAATGTAAATGAGAATTTTATAGTTGGTATACGCATGGGTTGTAATGAGAGTGATTTAGAAACTAGTATTGATATGGCAAAGAAGTTTGAAAATATGGGTATAGATTATCTTCATGTTTCCACAGGCTTTGATAATACAAGAATAAACCAAGAATTGCCAGAAGATTTCCCTTGCAATTGGATAGTATATGGTGGAACTAAAATAAAAGAACATGTAAATATTCCAGTAATTGCTGTAAATTCAATTAACACTCCAGAAAAAGCTCGCTATTTGATAGATCATAATTTAGTGGATTTCGTTGCTATAGGTAGAGGGCAGCTTTCAGATTATAATTTTGCAAATCATGTAAAAGATGGAGAAAAGATTGTAGAATGTTTGGGATGCAAGCCATGTAGCTGGTTTAGCAATGGAGATAATTGTCCAAGGCACAGGAAGTAATTTTAATTAAAACTATGAAAAATTAAATTTTTTATAATAATAAAGCTAAGCCGAAAATGGTTTAGCTTTATTTTAAAAATTGGGTAGAATATATATTAGAGAGGAAGGGAGAAGAAGCATATGAAAAAAATATTTAATAATGATTGGCAGGATTTATTAGAAGATGAAATGCAAAAGGAATATTATCTTAAACTTAGAGAATTTTTATTAGAAGAATATAAAAATAAGACCATATATCCCAATATGCATGATATTTTCAATGCATTGCATTTTACTGCTTATAAAGATGTGAAGGTTGTCATACTAGGGCAGGATCCTTATCATGGACCAAATCAAGCCTATGGATTAGCATTTTCTGTGAAGGAAGGAGTAAGAATACCACCTTCATTATTGAATATGTACAAGGAACTAAAGAATGACCTAGGATGTTATATACCTAACAATGGAGTCTTGAAGAAATGGGCAGAAGAAGGAGTATTGTTGTTAAATACTGCTTTGACAGTAAGGGCTGGAGAAGCGAATTCCCATAGTAAAATTGGATGGGAGATATTTACAGACCATATAATTAAATTACTAAATGAAAGAGAAGACCCTATAGTCTTTATTCTCTGGGGAAATAATGCCATAAAAAAAGAATCCCTAATAAGCAATACAAAGCATCATATAATAAAATCGGTTCACCCTAGTCCCTTATCTGCTAGCAGAGGTTTCTTTGGATCCAAGCCTTTTTCTAAAACTAATAGGTTTTTAGAATCTATAGGTAAGAAACCCATAGATTGGCAGATTGAAAACATCTAAATAACTTATTCCTAAAATGATAAAAGATTAACTTGAAAAATCTTTTAAAAATGGTATCATAGATAAGGTTACATTATTTTAAAGGAGGAAGTTATGAACACAAATCAGACACAAAACATTAAAATTGTTAATGCAGACCCATCAGCCATAGGATTGTTTGGACTAGCAATGGTAACATTTGTAGCATCATCACAAAAATTAGGGTTAACAACTGGTTTATCCTTTGTTATACCATGGGCAATATTTTTAGGTGCTTTCGCACAATTATACGCTTCAATAGCTGATTCACAAAGGAATAATACTTTCGGTGCTACTGCATTTGGAGCATATGCATTCTTTTGGATGGGTGTTGCGGCATCTTGGATGATAAACATGGGAGTATTTGGAGAAAAATTAGCTTCAGCAGTAGATACGAAACAATTAGGATTTGCATTTTTAGGATATTTGATTTTCACGATTTTCATGACTATAGGTGCCATGGAGACCCATAAGGTATTATTCTCTATATTCTTCTTTATTGACCTATTGTTTGTTGGTTTAACTCTTGATTCATTTGGTATTGGAGGAGAATTTCCACATAAATTAGCTGCATATTCCGAGATGATAATAGCATTATTATCATTCTATGGAGCAGGTGCATCAGTATTAAATGAACATTTTGGAAAGAAATTCTTGCCAGTAGGTAAGCCTTTCGGAATATTTAAATAAGAGTACTTTATAGAAAATGACAGGAAAAAACTCCTGTCATTTTTTAATTGACAAAAGTCTACAAGTAATGTAGGTAATGTCGAATTGCTATTATTGATTAAATAATTGATAATGTATATATTATAAGTAAACCATGGCTTAAGTATTAATATTAAATTGTGGGTAACCCCTTAAGTATACAGCAGAAATAGATGAAGAAGACCAAGGGGATTAATTCTATTAATGTTATAGTGTAATAAGGAGGTTGAAATGACTAAAAAGTGGAAAAGAAGACTCATTATTGCTACATTAATAATACTATCAACAGTTACTTTAGAAAGGACTTACAACAGCAGAGATGAATTTCAAGTAACAGCAATGGATGCATCTGATTATGAAATACTGGAAGCTAACTTAACAACTAAAGAAAAGCTTCAAGACTTTGAGTATTTGTATGATTTACTAGAAAAAAACTATCCTTTTTTTAAAGTAAACGAAAGACTACATGGAATAGATTGGTTATCAAATAAAAGAAAATATGAAAGATTAATTAGAAATACAAAAAATGATGCAGAGTTTTTTGTAGCTATGGATAGGATATTAGATGATTTAAACAATGGTCATGTTAATATATTTAATGGTGGAAATTATAGAGAATTTTACAAAGTTTATTATTTGAGTTATGCTAAATACAATGCTCTTAGATACCTTCCTTGGTATGAAGCCCTTACTAATCCTCATGTTATGAATAGATACAAATTTGATGGTAATATAGAATGTATTGAATTGTATCAAGAAGCTGTTTTAGAAACTAAAGTATTAATAGAAGATAAATTGGCATATATGAAAATTAAAAAGATGGCTAACTTTGATGTAGTGGAAGAGGATTATTTTAAAATAAGTAAATTTCTAAAGGATGTAGAAGGATATGAAAAGCTAATTATTGATATAAGGGGTAATGGTGGAGGATATAATGTTTATTGGACAAATATTGTAGAGTTACTAACAGATGAGACTTTAACTGCAAAATATCATGTTTTTTTTAAAGATGGTCATAGAAATAACCTTGATGTATATAAAGTGAGAAACCTAAGAGTTATTAGTGAATTAGATGAAGAAACATTAAATCAATTTCCACATGAAGTAAAAGACTTTGATTTTTATAATACTTACTCCATTCGTATAAATCCATGGAATAAGAGCTTGGACACTTCAGACCTTATAGATTTTAATGGTAAAATATATTTACTAGTAGATAAGGGTGTCTTTTCAGCCTCTGAAAAATTTGCTTCCTTTGCCAAGGATTCAGGATTCGCTACATTAGTTGGAGAAACAACTGGGGGAGATAGAGTATTTGAAGAAATTCCACTCTATTTTTTGTACAATAGTAAGTTTGTAATTAGATATAGTAGAGAACTAGGAATCAATGCGGATGGCACCATAAATATGGAAACAAAGACCACTCCTCATATTTATGTAGATCCGACTCCCCATGAAGATTTTAATAAAGATGAATGCATTCAAGCAGTTATTAAGGATAACTTATAATTATTTGGAACACATTAGAGAATGTATTATTTTGCTCAACGGAGAATAAGGGATATTGTGAAAGCAAGATCCCTTATTTAGTTATAAATTTCTAATAAAATTAAATATAATTATTTCTACAATCTTAGTTAATATTATCATTAATGGTATACCAATATAAAAGACTTTCTTAGATAATTTATGTTTGAAAATAACCATTCCTATTAAAGACCCTATTGCTCCTCCTAATATAGAAACACCTAGCAATGAAGCCTCGGATATTCTCCATTGACTCTTTACAGCCTTCTTCTTATCTACCCCAAACAATATAAATGAAAAAAGATTTATACAGATTAAGTAAGCTAAGAAAAACATTTCCTTATTGTTAAAGTTAACTAGCATAGCTTTTAACATAAAAGTCACTCCTTAATATCTTAATATCATTTATTATACTATAAAAACAAGAAATATTGAAAGCTTTGAATAACTGTATTTGAAGTCCAGCAAGTTAAAAAAACCCTAGCATTATTTAGAGTGATTTTTCAACGGTCATGTGATAAATGCTTGATTTTTCTAGATCCTATTATTGTATAACTGTCAAAGCCCAAGTTGACAAGCATAAAAATATTAAATATACTTTACATGTAAGCACATTCAATATTTTCTGTGGTCTACTGGAGGAAGGTATAAAATGAAAATATCCCAGATTGAAGTAATAGTTGAAATAGCAAAAGCCGGGTCAATATCAGGGGCTGCACAAAACCTATTTATTTCTCAACCAGGCGTATCAAAAATACTGAAAAAGTTTGAAGAAGAAATTGGAATACAAATATTCGAGAGAGTGAGTACGGGTATACGGTTAACACCTATTGGACGAAGATTTGTTGATAATGCTCAGGATATTTTAGATCAGGTTGACAAACTTGAGTATGATTTGTTTAAAAGAAAATCTGTGACAGCTTTTATGGAACTAAACATAGCATCCATGTCTTACCATTTTATGCAACACATGATACCTGAACTTTATAATAAATATAGTAAGAATCCAATAAATATAAGGTATACTGAATGTGGATTTGATGATCAACTGGAGCTAATTAACAAAGGTGAAGTTGAAATAGGTATCGTTACTTTCTGGCATAATGACCTTAAGAAAATAATAAATAAAGCACTTGCAAAGGGTGTTGAATATCGCTGTCTTGGAGGGGTTGTACCATATATTGGTGTTAGTAAAAGCAGTAGAAACTATCCGGAAGAAATTAAAGGACTTGAGCTTCGTCGCCTAGCGGACATGCCTATAATAGCCATATCTCCGTCCTCACCTTCGAAAGTTACAGGATGGGAATTTATGCGTCAAATCTTCGGAAGGAGCAAGCTTGAAACATCAAACAAGGAGATAATAACTAATAATACTGGAACGATGAGGGGAATGGTTTGTAAGACTGATGGATTCTCTTTAATTTTGCTAAATAATGGGATATATGAAAGATATGGTTTCTTCGATGACATAAGATTGATACCAATCCCTGGCGAAAACATGCAGTTTGAAATGGGATGGTTGCAGAGGACAAATACGGTAAGATCTCCTCTTGCCAATGAATTTATTAATATATTAGGTGAATATACTTCGGAATATTAATCTATTTGAGTGTTGATAAGTTATTACAAATGAGTAAGGTAACATGCTTGATATAACTATAATTATGGATATGCATAACCATTAACCTTGGTCTGAACTAGCCGTCAAGTCTTGATGTTTTTAAGATTTGGCGGCTTAAATTGTGTTGCAACACAGTGATTCACACTATTGGTATTCCTAAAAGGTATATTCTCCACTGACTTTTAGCTATTTGAACTAATAAAGTTGACATGATAATATTTATATACCAATAGTAATTAGATACTACTATTCGGAATATCGATACTGGTAGGAAGGAGAGATTTAATAAAAAATGAGATACAAAAATAAACCATGCAGTTACATATTTGCTGATACACCATGTGGTAAAATAAAGGGTATCAGAAAAGATGGATATTCACTTTACAAGGGAGTACGCTATGCCACTGCCGCACGTTGGGAAGATCCCGAAATTATTCAAGGCTGGCAGGGCGAGTATGATGCTACTAAATCTGGTCCATGGTGCTTACAATACAATGCATTTTTTGAGGGTCATGACACTCCTTTTTCAAAATTTTACTATGATCAGGCGGCTGAAAAGCCTGTTATTAACTACAGTGAAGACTGCCTTAATCTAAATATCTGGGTACCGGAAGGTGTAGAAAATGCTCCTGTTGCGGTGTTTGTTCATGGTGGTTCTTTTGTTAGCGGTGGCAACAGTGCAACCTACATTATAGGAGAGGAATACTGCAAACGCGGTATAATTATGGTTAGTATAAATTATCGCCTTAATGCTTTTGCTAACGCATATGACGAAGACCATAATGGTAATTATGCATTAAAAGATCAGATTGTAGCCTTTAAATGGCTTAAAGAAAATATAGCAGCATTCGGAGGTAATCCTGATAATGTTGTTGGAATAGGCGAGAGTGCAGGAGCATTATCTTTACAATGCTTGCTTTACTCACCACAGGCAAAAGGCCTACTTTCAGGTGCGATTATGATGAGTGGCGGAGGAAATCTCGATGTTCTAGGTATTCCAGCGAAGCCATGGTTTACTGAAGCTACTTGGGATATTGTAAAGAAAAAATTTGGAGTTGACTCAATAGATAAACTAAAAAATAAACCGTCTAAAGAAATTTATAAGGCATGGACCGAAGCTATGGCAACGGATATTGATTTAACTAATCATTCTGCAAAGCCTATTATAGATGGTGATATTATCCCAAAACCTGTATCAGAATTAGTTGCAAATGGAGAAGTAAATGATATCCCATGTATTTTTGGATTATCTAGTGAAGATATGTTTCCGTATATTCTTTATACCAAAGCTATCGAATGGGCAGTAAGCCAAAGTGAAGCTGGTAGAAGCCCTGTATACGCATACTACATGGACAGGCAACTACCAGGGGATGACGCAGGTGCGTATCATGCATGTGATCTTTGGTATGCTTTTGGGTCATTGGATTTAAATTGGCGTCCATTTACAGAAATTGACTATCGCATAACTGATAACATGATAGACTATTTTGCTGCTTTTATAAAGAGTGGTAATCCTAATAATGGTGAATTAGCTGAATGGACACCTATTACCAAGGAAAATGTTAAATTTATAAATTTTGGGGACGAAGAAGCGGCAATGTGCGAACCTCCGGTTGAAAAGCTGGAATTGGCGATACAAAATTCTGTCAAACCATTTCCAGGAATGTAAAGAAAAAAGAATTAAGTCGTGATTTCATTAATTGTTTCAACACTTGTAAATTTAAATCAATACTCACATGAATCAAAAAGCATGTGATTTGATAAATATTATGAAAAGGAGATTATATTATGAAAAAACGTATACTTGCTTTAGGTCTTTCGCTAATTATGGTATTGTCACTAGTAGCATGTACAGGAAGTGATGATTCTACACCTTCTGGCAACTCCACATCAGGTCTTGGAGTAGATGAAATAGTCATAGGTTATGTAGGTCCAATTACAGGTCCTTACGCTGGATTGGGACTTCCGATCCATGAAATAGCTAAATACACTATAGATGAAATCAATGCAGAAGGCGGTATTTTGGGAGTTCCTGTAAGATATGTATCTAGAGACGATACTGGGGATCCAACAAAGTCCGCTACTTATGTGAAAGAACTTGTAGAAAAAGAGGGTATTAAATTATTACTAGGCCCTGCTAACTCTACTTGCGTTGCTGCTTCACTTGACTATTTGACTGAGAATAAAATTGTTACTCTTCTAGCTTCAGCAAGTGCGGCAAATTTAGTAGATCCAGTAGAATATCCTTATGTATTCCGTACTCAAGTAAATAATGATACTATGGCGGAAGGGCTTGTGAAAAACGCTATTAAAGGTGGATATGAGAGGGTTGTACTTCTTGGAGATAATGGTACTCTTGGAAGTGACGGAATAGCCTCTATGGAGAAATATGCTAAAGAATATGGTCTAGACTTCGCATCAACTGTTCAATTTGCACCTGGAACTGTGGATATGACACCAGTTGCACAGAATATTGCAAGCGCTAATCCTGATGTTGTTGCTGCTTTTGCAACAGGTGCAGACGCAGCAAAAATTGTTGCAGCTCTTGACAGAGTAGGCATGACTGGTAAATATACTTACCTTGGTTATATGGGTACTGCTTTGGCAAATTTTGGTGAACTTGCTGGTGAAGAACCAACACAACATGTTCTATATCAAGGATTAAAGAGTGGAAGTGTAAAAGAAGGCGATGAAAATCCAAATCTTGGTTACTCACAACCTTGGTATGATAGGATGTATACAGACTTTGGTGATTACAAGATTGATGGTTCAGGCCGTACTTGGGGTTGGATTGAAGCTGGTCGTGCATATGACTGCTTAATGCTTATGAAGCACGCTATAGAGAAAACAAATTCATTAGATGCTGATAAGATTAAAGAAGCTCTTGAAAGCGTTACCAATTTTGAATCTGTTCTTTATGAATCAGGTTATACATTCACTGCTACAGATCATGAAGGGTTTAGTGCAGACGAACTTGCAAGTTGCTATATGGGAAGATATCTTTACGATGTAGGTTCATTAAAGGGCGAACCTGTAACTGTAAGGAACCCAATATTCGACTAATTTTAGCATAGCTGCTAACTTCATTTAAAGAAAGAGTCGGGGAACGGTCATGCCTTTCCCCGGCATTATAATATGGAAAACTATAATAAATTAATGAACTACTTATAATAGGAGAAGTGAAAAATACTTTTACAGGAGGTTTGTTATGCAAACACTCATTTTTGCTTTAGCTTATGGCTCGATGTATGCTCTACTTGCTCTTGCCATAAACATAGTGGTATCTACCACATATATAATAAACTTCGCTCACGCGTCAATCGTCATGACGGGTGCTATGGTAGCTTACTGGTGCATAGGAGTTTACCAACTTCCTTACTTTGTAGGCCTTCTTGCAGGGATATTAGTTAATATCGTACTGAGCATAATAATTTACAAGTTGTGTGTCGAGAAACTCGGTAACCTTCATAATAACATCGGATGGATAATCACTTTATTCGGTGCATCTCTTATACTCGACAATGTAGCTCGTATGATATTTGGACTTCAGGCTAACGCTTTCCCATATCTTTTTGGTGGCCAAAGAATCATCATTTTCGGAGCCAATATCTACATTCACGAGATAGTTATGATACTTATTGCTGCGGCTATAGGGATTTCCTATCAGATGATGTGCAACGGGACGAAAATCGGTCGGGCCTTGCGCGCAGTTTCAGTCAAGCCTGAAGCGGCAAAGTTGATGGGAATAGACAGCAATTTCATGATTATCATATCTTTTGCCCTTGCTGGTGCTGTTGCGGCTATAGCGGGTTGTCTTATAGCCCCGTACACTTACGCCAGCTATATGATGACTTCTTCCATCGGCTTAAAAGGTTTCGCTGCAGCTTTGATAGGAGGTATAGGTAACACCAAGGGTGCGTTCTTGGGCGGCATCGCGCTGGGCCTAATTGAACAACTACTTTCTATTTTAGGAGTACCACCGAGTTTCCTCAATTCATTCAGCTTTATAATCATGATTTTAGTCATAGTTTTCTTACCAGGAGGGATAGTAAATGCAAGAATCTTCAATCGCAGCAAAATCAAAGCAGAAAAAATATAGTGCAGTACTCTATGTGCTCTGGACAGCTTTTGTAGTATTCTCTTTATTAGCTCCTGCTTTCATAGGACGATACTACGTAGGCTATATTCTAGTCATATTTGTATACTGCATTCTTGCAATAGGCTTTAATATTGCGTCTGGATTTTGTGGAATTACCACTTTCTCCACGGGTGCAATTTACGCGGCAGGCGCATATACATCAGCTATCATGTATACTAGCTTAGGCCTCCCCTTCATAGTGTCTGCTTTAATAGGCTCCTTAGTTGCTGGGATAGTAAGTTTTGTCATTTCCCTGTCAGCTTATAAGGTCAACGGAATTTATCTTTCTTTAGTAAGCTTCGGAGTTATCGAAGTCGTACTGCAGATACTAAGCCAAAGCAACTTTACCGGGGGATCTCAAGGATTCCGTGTGGCCAAATGGGTTTTCTTTGGTACACCGGTGTCGCTGAATGCTAAATATTATGTCACTTTCGCCATGGTGGTGATTGTGTTCATCATTCAGAAAAATTTAAGGAAAAGTTTGTGGGGTCGGGATTTCTTGGCCATGAAGGACGACGAAATCGCAGCCTCTGGTGTAGGTATTAATTTTCGTAAAACTCGTGTCATAGGTTTCTTCATAAGTTCAGCCATTTCGGGATTTGCTGGCGTATTCTACGCTACTTACATGGGATATATAAGTCCAGATTCCTTTGGATTCGGCCTTTCAATAATGATTTTACTTATGGTTATCACAGGTGGTTCTGGTACATTATCAGGTCCTATAGTAGGTGCTGTCCTTATTACTGTGGTACCCGAGTTGTTCAATGCTAATCCAGAAATGAAAGTAATTTTTTACGGAGCTATGCTGATTATTATTACTCAAGTAATGCCAAAAGGGATTGTTGGTATTATCAAGGAAAGGTTCAAGGAAATTGAAAACAATAGATATATAGATAAAATCGATCCATATGCAGAAATTGACTTTTCAAAGTACGCGGTAAAGAGTGAAAGAGAGGATGAAGATGTCCTTGTTGTAAAAGGTCTTACCAAGCAATATGGGGGACTTACGGCAGTGAACAACCTGGATCTTACGGTGAAGCGCGGCACCATACACGCTCTTATTGGGCCAAATGGTGCAGGAAAGTCTACTTGTATCAACAACATGACAGGAATAGAAGAGCCAACCAGTGGTGAGGTCTGGTTCAATGGCGAAAATGTTACAGGCATGGAATCCTATAATCTTGTGGAAAAGGGCATGACAAGAACTTATCAGCATGTTCGCCTATTTAACTCTATGTCAGTAATAGACAATGTAACCACCGGATCACGCTTTGATAAACACTACGGGCTTTTCCACGCTTTGTTTCAGACGGGTAAAAAGCATAGATTGGACCGTGAGGCATATGCTGATGCTCAGGAATGTCTCCAGCTTTTAGGTATCGAGGACAAGGCAAACGAAAGCCCTGACAGTATGTCTGCCGGCCAGCAGAAGCTTATGGAGATTGGCCGTGCACTAGTTGCTAAGCCGGATCTTCTGCTACTTGATGAGCCATGTGCAGGACTTACAGAAGTTGAGACTGAGCAGTTCGCTGAAATGATTAAAAAAATACGTAATACTGGAATTTCGATTCTTCTTATCGAACATCATATGAATCTAGTTATGGAAGTTTCGGATTGGATCACCGTTATCGATCACGGCGTAAAGATTGCTGAGGGTACTCCAGAAAAAGTATCTAAAGAACCGGTAGTCCGTACCGCCTATCTTGGAGAATGAGGTGAATAATATGCTACAAGTAAAAGATTTATCTTTCTCATATGGTAAGACAGAGGTTATTCACGGAATATCCTTTGATGTAAAACCTGGAGAGATTGTAACAATAATCGGAGCCAACGGTGCAGGCAAGAGCACTACACTTAACACCATAGTAGGCCTTCAACGCGCGAACAGTGGTTCAATAATTTATAAAGGAACTGATATAAGCAAAACAAAACCGCAGCATCTTGTGAAGATGGGAATCCGTCTTGTGCCAGAGGGAAGGCAAATATTCCCAGCCCATACAGTTGAGGAAAACTTGCTTCTGGGTGCTCATACTGAATCAGATAATAACAAGATCGCGGAGCGCGTGAAAGAAATGTACCATAGGTTTCCGCGCCTAAAGGAGCGTAATAAGCAGTGGGCTGGAACATTGTCCGGAGGTGAGCAGCAGATGCTTGCCATAGCTCGTGCACTTATGACAAAGCCTGAGCTGCTAATTCTTGATGAGCCTTCCCTAGGGCTTGCGCCTATTATAGTAGCTGATGTATTCAAGCTACTGAAGGAGATAAGTAACACTGGAATGACTATCCTTCTCGTAGAGCAGATGGCAAATTCTGCGCTTAAAATATCAGACCGTGCCTTCGTGCTTGAAACAGGAAAAATTATTCTCTCAGGTGACAGCGAGACTGTAAGTAGTGACCCAAAGGTCATCGAAGCATATCTTGGGAGCAAATAAGCTTATAAACTAGTCTTTCTAATATTTTAACTAACAAGTCCTGTATCGTGGGTACATATCGCCTCGACAGGACTTGGTTACTTGCTATATCTAGAGCAACATATATCTTCATAATCTAATATGGCTTGATTTATAAATAGGTATACAAATAGGTATTTGTTACAAACTGCATAAATTAAAGGAAAGGGGTTATACATTCATGAGAACAGCACTAATGGGCGTAGGATCACTTGGGACAATAATTGGGGCATTGGTATCAAAAAACGGTGGTGAGATGACACTCATCGATGCAAATAAGGAACATGTAGACGCACTCAATAAAAATGGTGCAAGGGTTATAGGAAAATTACAGTTGGACAACATACCTGTTAAGGCTATAACCCCGGAAGAGATGGACGGAATTTATGATATTGTCATTATTCTGGCAAAACAGACTTACAACGATGTTGTGTTGCAGCAGTTACTTCCTCACCTTGGTGCCAACAGCGTCGTGTGCACGCTGCAAAACGGCGTGCCTGAGGAATCAGTGGCAAAGGTCATTGGTGAGGAACGGACAGTTGGCGGCATCGTAGGTTGGGGAGCCTCCTATCGAGGTCCTGGTGTATCAGAATTAACCTCAGATGTGTCCGCAATGCGATATGAAATCGGGGAGATTGATGGTAGTAAGACAGAGCAGATCGAAGCCGTTGCTAAAATTCTGAATCTTGCCGGAACCTGTGTGGTGATGGAAAACCTAATGGGGACCCGTTGGGCTAAGGTTATTCAAAACGCTACCCTCAGTGGTATGTCCGCAGCTCTTGGGTCTACATATGCTGAAATACTGGATAATGAAAAGGCAACTTCTTGTGCAGCGCATGTAGGAAATGAGATTGTACAGATTGTTCGCAAGCGAAATATCCAGCTTGAAGACCTAGTTCCGGGCTGGAGCTATTACAACCTAGCGTTTGAGGACACGGAAGGACTCCATAAGGCGAATACTTGGTTACGAGAATATTTCAAGCCCCATAGACTCCTGAAGGCTAGCATGCTTCAAGATATGGAAAAGGGTATCCCATGTGAGATAGACCATATCGTCGGAATCTGCAGTGAGTGGGGTAAAAAAGTTGGCGTACCTACCCCGACATGCGACACAATCATTGATATTGTCAAGGACTTTGAGAACGGTAAAATTCCTATGCCTACGATGCAATGTCTCGATCGTTTTAACCTACCGGAACTTAAATAATCAGATTTACAGGCTGGCGTTGAAATAACGCCAGCCTGCTTCATTTATTTTACTATTCTATTTTAGTCCCAGAATTTCACGGGCCTCATCAGGTGTAGCAATCTTACGATCCACCAATTTCACCATGTTGACAGCCTTAGCGACTGATTCTGCATTAGATTTAGCAAGTACGCCTTTAGACAGGTAAAGATTATCTTCCAACCCAACTCGCATGTTGCCACCTAGAATCATAGCGGTAGTAATAATGTCGAACTGATCTTTACCTGCTGCAGCACAGGACCAGACAAAATTATCTCCCAGCACTTTACATGCTGTATTGTACAAGAAGAGAAGATTATCAACAGTTGCAGGCAAGCCACCCATGACGCCCAGGACAAACTGCAGGTAAACCGGGCCCTTGATCATTCCCTTATTGACAAAATAAGCAATATTGCTCAGCATGCCCACCTCATAAACCTCAAATTCAGGTTTTGTACCGTTTTCATCCATAACTCTTATATAATCTTCAATATCCTTAAAGGTGTTAGCAAAAGGAACATTATAAGTGTTTTTTACGAATGGAATTTCCCAGTCGTACTTGGGATTTTTGATTTTATCTGCAATCGGGGAGAAACAGAAGTTAACTGAACCTGCATTACATGAAGCTAGTTCTGCTTTGCATACTGGAACAGATGCCAACCTCTCTTCGATGGTCATACCAATGGCACCGCCTGTGCTAATACCAACTACAACATCGCAACGCTCCCGAACGCCGTCTGTAATGTATTTCATCAGCTTTGGGTCACTACTAGGTCTACCATCCTTAGGATCCCTTGCATGAAGATGCACGATTGATGCACCTGCTTTATAGGCAGCAACAGCTTCTTCGATGATTTTATCTGGTGTGTCAGGAAGATACTCCGACATGCTAGGGATGTGTACTGCTCCAGTGATTGCTGCTGTTATAATAACTTTCTTTGTCATGATTAATTCCTCCTATTTATTTATTGATATTTTTACTAACCTTAAGTTGATTAAGAAGCCTCTTATTGAATGCATTCTTCATCTCATCACGGGTTTCAACCGGATAAGTGTAGAAGCCTTCGCCACTTTTCAATCCTAGTTTTCCTCGTTTGACCTTGTCTCGCAAAAATTCACAGGCATGTGTAGAATTGTTCAGCGTTCCAAATAAATTGTCTTCAGCTGTACACCAGACATCGAGCCCGCCCATATCTGCAGTTTCCAAAATTCCGGCAGTTGCACTCCGGAAGCCTGGACCAAATTTTAACGCTTTATCAATATCATCAGCAGATGCAGCTCCGATTTCAATCAGATGAAAGATTTCACGAGCCATTGCGTGAAGCATTCTGTTGGCGATCAAACCGGGTATGTCTTTTAATACTTTGATAGGTTGTTTTCCTGCTTTCACATGCAAGTCATAAACTTCTTGAAATACACTATCTTCCATATTTCCAAAATAGGATAGTTCTGCGATTGGGATTAAATGAGCAGGATTGTACCAATGACAAACCATTGTGCGAGCTTTACGTTTTTCAGGTAAATTCTCAATCATTTCATTTAAAGATAGACTAGATGTATTGCTTGCAATAATGGTATGTTCGGGGCAAATCATATCTAACCTTTCGAACAAACTTTTTTTCAGGTCCAGGTTTTCTGGAATTGCTTCGATAACGAAATCTGCGTTTGCGACTGCCTGCTCAAGATTGCTGTACAAAGTAATGTTAGATAGTGTTTTTTCAATTGTGTCATGCTGAATATAGTTCTCATCAGCCATGAAGATCAGTTCGCTTCGAATTTGCTCCATAACTGTGTTGCGAACATTATCAAAAGACTCATATAGATTCACTTTGTAGCCGTGCATCGCAAATACATTTGCTATCCCGTGTCCCATTGTTCCTGCTCCGATTACACTGATATTTTGTATTATCTTTCTCACTCCTTTGTTGCTTTATTTTTATATAGTAAATTAGAATTCACACATATATAATAGCAATTTTTATGCCAAGTCATAAGATAAGGCAATTATCCCATTATTAGATGAAATGTGGGTGTTATAAATATGAAAGTGTAACAAAAACACAACAAAAGCATAACAACATCGTAGTGTTTTCGCTACAAATTTGTTGTGATATGTATTCAGCTGTGATAGAATAAAAGTAAAAATAGAGGAAGTGAAATTATGCATCAACTTATTCAAGCAGCCTTAGAGGCATTCCCTAATTTTGTGATCATTGATAATAGTGGGCGGATTGTGTATTTAAATGATGTATATGCGAAGCTCTTGGGAACGACGAAAGAAATTGCAAGGGGTAAGTTGGTTGATGATGTGATCCCAGATACCAGGCTGCGCACAGTTCTAAAAACAGGAAAAGAAGAAATTGGCTCCATTATGACTCTTTATGATCATTCCAAAGGTCATGAAATTTCAGTTGTGTGTAATCGTATTCCAATCATAGAAAATGAAAAGGTGATTGGAGCCCTAGCAACGACGACAATAAACAATCTGTTTGAAGTTGATAGATTGCATAAAGAGATTGAGGTAATAAAGCAGGAAAACCAGATGTATCAGCAGAAGCTCAATGCAATTGAAAAGAGCATGAATCCGTTAGAAAGGATTGTGGGACAATCTAAAGTGATTAAGAATTTAAAAAAAACAATATTAGATTATGCTGATTCCAATCTGTCGATTCTCATTACTGGTGAGACAGGAGTGGGAAAAGAAGTATTTGCAAAGGCTATTCATCAGGTCAGCAATCGCGTTTTTAATAATTATGTGAAAATCAATTGTGCTGCGATACCAAGCACATTATTGGAATCAGAATTGTTCGGATATGCAGACGGAGCATTTACAGGAGCTGCAAAGGGTGGAAAGATTGGGAAATTTGAACTGGCGGATAAGGGAACTCTGTTACTGGACGAAATCGGAGAAATGCCTATGAATTTACAAGTGAAGCTGTTGCGTGTCCTCCAAGAAAAAGAATTTGAAAAGGTCGGTGGTATCAAGGAGATCCCCTTTACTGCAAGACTCATATGCTGTACAAATCAAAACATAGATACCATGATAGCAGAGGGGAAGTTCCGCCAAGATTTATATTATCGTATTAATATTGTTGAATTGACTGTACCTCCTCTGCGTGATCGTCTGGATGACATTAAGCCATTATGTCAACATTTTCTTTCTCGCATTAATCAAGAAAATAACCTTAACATCCAGGGAATAGATGATAAAGTAATCGAATTGTTTCAAAGCTACGATTGGCCAGGAAATGTCCGTGAGCTGGAACACATCATTGAACGGGCTGCTGTAATCTGCCGTAAGGATATTATCACAATCAAAGAGTTGGATTTTTTTATCGACAAGCTGAATCGCAAAGATATCATACTTGGGTTGGATCGAAATGACAGGGAAAAGCATATGGAGGATTATTCGCTTCGCAAACAAATACAAGATACGGAAAAGGAACTGGTTCTACAAGCCTTACAACAGACCGGTGGAAATAAAACGAAAGCAGCGAAATTGTTAAACATTGATCGCAGCAGATTATATAGTAGATTGAAAAAATATAATATTCAGTGATAACCAGGGCAGGTAACAAACAACTGTTTCGTGTTTGTTACCCGCCCCTAATATCTTAATATCATTTATTATACTATAAAAACAAGAAATATTGAAAGCTTTGAATAACCGTATTTGAAGTCCTGTTGATTGGCTAGTTTTACAAATTGACAAAATATATAAATTATTATAAAATAGCATTGTGCAATTGGTATCTATAGATAAAATAAATACAAAAATATAATAGGAAGAGCAAGTTTTTATATTTATTTGACACCAGTATAGACAGCATATTAAAATGGCTGTCTATTTTTAAAATAAGATGAAAAAGGAGGACTATTTATGGAGTTTAAATTTGATATGGAAAAGAACAAAGAAAAGCTTGAAGAGTTTAAAAGATTCATTAGGGAAAATGAAGACAAGCAAGGAGCTTTGATGCCTGTGCTACAAAATGGCCAAGAATTATTTGGATATTTACCTGTAGAGGTTTTAGAGATGATATCTAAGGGATTGAGCATTCCTTTGTCAGAAATATATGGAGTAGTTACTTTTTACTCCCAATTTTCATTAATACCTAAGGGAGAGTTTAAAATTGGGGTTTGTTTAGGTACTGCTTGCTATGTGAAAGGTTCTCAAGATTTACTAAACAAAGTAGTAGAAGAACTAGGTATTGAATCTGGAAAAACTACGCCAGACATGAAATTTTCTCTAACAGCGACTAGATGTATTGGGGCTTGTGGATTAGCACCAGTTTTATCAGTGAATGATGATGTATATGGAAGATTAAAACCTGAAGATGTAAAAGGTATATTAGATAAATATAGATAAATGGAGGTGTAGGATATGACCACAATTGTTGAATTAAATAAAATTAGACAAGAAGGCTTGAATAGGATAAAACTTCGTCAATCAGAGCTAGGCAAGGAGTTTATTGATGAAAGTCATGGTTTCAAAAAACACCATATTTTGGTTTGTGGTGGGACAGGCTGTCACTCATCTAATGGAGATAAAATAAAAAGTTTAATTGAAGAAAAGATAAATGAAAAGGGATTATCTGAAGACATTCAGGTAATACTTACAGGATGCTTTGGACTATGCGAATCAGGACCAAATATAGTTGTCTATCCTGAAGGTGTATTTTATAGCCATGTTACATTAGAAGATGTTGAAGAAATAGTAGAAGAACATATAGTAAAAGGCCATATAGTAAAAAGAAGATTATTCAAAGAATCCTATGTGGAAGATAAGATTAAACCAGTAAGTGAAGTTAATTTCTATAAAAAACAAACGAGAATTGCACTTAGAAACTGCGGGGTTATTGCGCCAGAAGATATAGAAGAATACATAGCACTTGACGGATACTCAGCATTAGGAAAAATCATTACTGAAATGACTCAAGAAGAAGTAATAAAGATCATGAAAGATTCTAATTTGCGTGGTAGAGGTGGAGCAGGATTCCCGGCAGGCAGAAAATGGGAAGAGGCATATAAATACAATGCAGATCAAAAATATATAATCTGTAATGCAGATGAGGGAGACCCAGGTGCATTTATGGATAGATCAATATTAGAGGGAGACCCACATTCTGTATTGGAAGCTATGGCTATAGCAGGTTATGCTGTAGGAGCAGATCAAGGTTTTATCTATGTTAGAGCAGAGTATCCTATAGCTGTGCAAAGACTAGAAGTAGCATTAGAACAAGCTAGAGAATATGGACTATTAGGAAAGAAAATCCTAGGTACAGATTTTAATTTTGATATTGAACTGAGACTTGGAGCAGGAGCATTTGTATGCGGCGAAGGTACTGCCCTTATGGAATCCATAGAAGGTAGAAGAGGTATGCCTAGGACTAAAATCCATAGAACTGCTCATAAAGGATTATGGCAAAAGCCAACTATAATTAACAATGTAGAAACTCTTGCAAATATACCTATAATATTCCAAAAAGGGGTAGAATGGTTTAGAAATATTGGTACAGAAAAGTCTCCTGGAACTAAGGTATTTGCATTGGGAGGAAAGATAGAAAATACTGGGTTAATTGAAGTACCAATGGGAATGTCTCTTAGAGAGATTGTCTATGGAATTGGTGGAGGTATACCAAACGGTAAGGAATTCAAGGCTGTACAAACCGGTGGACCTTCAGGTGGATGTATACCAGCAGAACATCTAGATACAGCAGTAGATTTCGAATCCTTAGGGGAATTAGGTTCTATAATGGGTTCAGGTGGAATGGTTGTAATGGATGAATCAAATTGTATGGTTGATATTGCTAGATTCTTCCTAGATTTTTCAGTAGAGGAGTCATGTGGGAAATGCGTACCATGTAGAGAAGGTACTAAGAGAATGCTTGAGATACTAGAAAGAATCACAGAAGGAAAAGGTGAAGAAGGAGATATTGAAAGATTAGAGAGCTTATCAGAAACAATGACCTCTGCATCCCTTTGTGGACTTGGTCAATCAGCTGCTAATCCAGTAATTACTACTTTGAAATATTTTAGAGATGAATATGAAGCTCATATAAAAGATAAAAAATGTCCTGCAGGTGCATGTCAGGCATTATTAGAATATTATATTGGAGAAAATTGTATAGGATGTACAAAATGTGCTAAAGCCTGTCCAGTTGGTTGTATAGATGGTAAGTTAAAGGAAAGGCATGTAATTGATGCTTCAAAATGTATAAAATGTGGAGCATGTATGGCAGCTTGCCCATTGAAACCTAAGGCAGTAATTAAGAGATAGATAAGGAGGTAGAATAATGAGAAATGTAACTCTTACTATAGATGGGCAGAAAATAACAGTGCCCGAAGACTATTCAGTGATACAAGCTGCAAAGGAGCTTGATATAGACATTCCTGCATTATGCTATGATCCTAATCTGGATATAGTGGCAGCATGTCGAATGTGTTTAGTTGAAGTGGAAGGAAGTAGAAAGCTTGAGACCTCCTGTTCCCTTAAGGTAAAGGATGGAATGGTTGTACATTCAGAGACAGACAAAGTTGTTCGAGCAAGAAAAGATATTTTACAGATGCTATTGGATAGTCATCCAAATGATTGTCTAACCTGTCAAAAAGCAGGAGAATGTTTATTACAAAAGTATTCATATAGATATGATGTTAAGTTTAGGGATCATGATGGAGCTATGAGACCAGAACTGCTAGATACATCAAGTCCATATATATTCAAAGATAATAGTAAATGCATTTTATGTGGAAAATGTGTTAGAACCTGTTCTCAAGTAAAGGGAGAAAGAGAAGTCCTTGCCTTTGCTGAAAGAGGATATGATACTAGAATAGTATTAGATGCAGATCAAACTTTTGAGACATCAAAATGTGTATCTTGCAATAGATGTGTAACAGTATGTCCAGTTGGAGCTTTAGTAGATAAGAGACAGCTTGGAAAGATAAGAAATTGGGAAGCTGACAAAAAAACAATACAATGTAAGGTATGTGCTTATGGTTGTGAATTTGAAGTATTATCTAAGAATAAGAAAAAAATCGGAGTTAGAGCTAAGGCACCTGCAAATGGTAGACCTTTATGTCTTAAAGGCAGGTTAACTACTGAACTATTGAATATAGATAATCCAGACAAACCATATAGAAAGATTGGTGGAAAATTTGTTGAATCCACTTGGGCAAAGGCTATTGGATTATCAGATGTAATGGAGAAAATAGAAAAGATTGAGAATACAAATGAATAAAAATAATCAAGGTAGGAGGTGAGTGCCATGATTGAACTAAGGATAAATGGTATGAAATATGAGGTAGAAGATGGTACGACAGTTCTTCAAGCCTGCAATAATCTAGGTATAGAAATACCTACTCTATGCCATGATGAAAGGTTAGCACCTTATGCAGCTTGTAGAATGTGTTTAGTTGAAGTAGCTGGATCAAAAAATCTTGTAACTTCTTGTACTACAAAAGTAAAAGAGGGAATGGAGATAAATACAAATAACCCTAAAGTAATGAACGCTAGAAGGGATGTATTAGATTTAATATTATCAAATCATCCAATGGAATGTCTTACTTGTGATAAATCAGGGACTTGTAAGCTACAAAACTATGCCTATGAATACGGTCTTGTGGATGGCAGCTACAAGGGAGAAATGCGAGACAAGAATATAGATAGTTCAAATCATTTTTATTCCTACGATCCAGATAAATGTATTCTATGTGGACTATGTGTTAGAGTTTGTGACGAATTACAATGCACTAATGCTATCGGTTTTGAAAATAGGGGATTTGATACTATAGTGGCTACTCCTTTTAACCAAGGACTAGAGAATTCCAAATGTGTTTCATGTGGAAACTGTGTATCAGCATGTCCAGTAGGGGCATTACTCCCGAAGATAAAAACTAAATTTAGACATTGGGAAACTCACAAAGTCAGGACTACATGCTCCTATTGTGGAGTAGGTTGTCAAATGGACTTAATAGTAAAAGGTCAACAAGTAGTAGGCGTGGAGCCTGCATTTGATACCTTTAACAAAGGACTACTATGCGTAAAAGGTAAATTTGGATATAAATTTATTAGCCACCCAGATAGACTAAAGACTCCATTAATCAAGAAAGATGGAGAATTTGTTGAAGCGACTTGGGATGAAGCATATAGATTGATTGTGTCAAAAATCAAAGGAATAAAGGCTGAAAATGGTCCAGAGGCTTTTGCAGGTCTTTCATCAGCTCGTTGTACAAACGAGGAGAATTACTTATTTCAAAAACTATTTAGAGCAGTGATAGGTACCAACAATGTTGATCACTGTGCTCGACTCTGACATGCCTCAACTGTTGCAGGTCTTGCAACAACATTAGGTAGCGGAGCTATGACTAATAGTATTGAAGAAATACTAGGGACAGATGCTATTTTTGTAATAGGATCAAATACTACAGAAAATCACCCAATAATTGGTGCAACTATGAAGCAAGCTATAAAGAAAAATGGAGCTAAGCTAATAGTGGCTGATCCAAGAAGAATTGAATTGGCAGATTATGCTGATGTATTCTTACAATTGAAGCCTGGAACTAATATTGCATTATTAAATGGTATTATGCATGTAATCATCGAAAGAGGATTACAGGATAAATCCTATATAGAAGAAAGAACAGAAAACTATGAAGAATTAGTAAGACTAGTGAAAGAATATACTCCTGAAAGAGTAGCTGAAATATGCGGAGTAAATGCTGATGATATAGTTAAAGCTGCCATGATATATGGAGAAGCAAAAAAGGCAGGTATATACTATACAATGGGAATAACTCAACATACTACTGGAACTCATGGGGTAATGTCTGTATCAAATCTTGCCTTATTATGTGGTAATGTAGGTAAAGAATCTGCAGGAGTAAATCCTCTACGAGGACAAAATAATGTACAAGGTGCCTGTGATATGGGTGCACTTCCATCTGATCTACCAGGATATCAAAAGGTATTTAAAGAGGAAGTTGCAGAAAAATTTGAGAAGGCATGGAATGCAAAATTATCTAGAAAAGTAGGACTTACTGTTTCTGAAATGCTACATGAAGCAGATGAAGGTAATGTTAAATTCATGTATATAATGGGTGAAAATCCAATGGTTTCTGATCCAGATATAAATCATGTTAGAAAGTCCCTAAATAATCTAGACTTTTTAGTAGTACAAGATATATTCCTTACTGAAACTTGCGAATTAGCAGATGTTATACTTCCTGCAGCATCATTTGCAGAGAAGGATGGTACTTTCTCCAATACGGAGAGAAGAATACAAAGAGTAAGAAAGGCAATAAATCCAATAGGAGATTCTAAACCAGATTGGAAGATACTGATGGATATAATGAATTTACTTGGATATAAGGATAAATACTTTGAACCATCAGAAATAATGGATGAAATAGCTTCCTTGACTCCTTCCTATGGAGGGATAAACTTCAAGAGAATAGATAAGGCTGGTATACAATGGCCTTGTCCTGATAAAGATCATCTTGGTACAAAATACCTTCATAAGGATGCCATAGCAAGAGGTAAGGGACTGTTTATGCCAGTGCATCAAGTAGATAGTGCTGAGATGCCAGATGAGGAATATCCATTTGCCTTTACTACTGGAAGAATATTATATCATTATCATACTATGACCATGACAGGAAGAGTAGAGGGACTTATGAAAAAGGCCTCTACCAACTATGTTGAAGTTAATGAAATTACTGCTAATAAAATAGGTATAGAAGATGGAGATATGGTAAAATTAACATCAAGGCGTGGGGAAATTCAAGTTGCTGCAAGAATTACAGATATAATAGATGAAGATGTATTATTTATGCCATTCCATTTTGCAGAAGGTGCAGCAAACTATCTTACAAGTACTGCAGTAGATCCAATAGCTAAGATACCTGAGCTAAAGGTAGCAGCAGTAAGGTTGGAGAAGATAAATAGTTAGAGGGGTGGTACTATTTTTAGAGTAGGAATAATTATAGCCTCTGATAAAGGTTTTGCTGGAGAAAGAGAAGATAAATCGGGAGAAGCTATTGATAAGATCGTAAAGGCAAAGGGATATATTGTAGAGAAAAAGGTTATAATCCCTGATGAAGAAGATTCTATCATGAAAGAAATGATTCATATGGTAGATGATTTAAAGGTAGACTTAATTCTAACTACTGGAGGAACAGGATTTAGTCCTAGAGATGTAACTCCTGAAGCAACCATAAAAGTTTGCGACAGAATGGCAAATGGAATATCTGAAGCCATAAGAAGTTATAGTCTTAGCATTACTCCAAGAGCCATGTTATCTAGGGCAGTATCAGGAATAAGAAAAGAAACCTTAATAATCAATTTACCAGGTAGCCCAAAGGCAGTTAATGAGTCTTTAGATTATATAATGGATAGTGTAACACATGGGTTAGAAATCCTAACAGGAAAAACTCACGATTGTGCAAGGTGATCATATGAAAAAATTTGGTACGGCTATAATACTTGCTGGAGGTAAAAGCTCTAGAATGGGTTTTGATAAGCAATTTCTAAAAATTAATGAGAGAAGACTTATGGATTCTATCATTAATAAGCTAAATGAAGAATTTGAAGAAATCGTTATTGTCACAAACAAACCAGAGTATTATATAGGCCTTAGCCACAAAATAACTCAAGATATAATAGAAGATAAGGGCCCTTTGGCTGGCATTCATGCAGGCCTTAAGGTGTCCTCATCTCAATTTGTTTTTGTTCTTGCATGTGATATGCCAAATATTAGTATGGACTATATTAGGTATATGAAAGAATGTATAGGAGATAAAAACATAGATGGATGTGTAACTAACTTTGGTGACTGGGTTGAACCTTTTAGTAGTTTCTATTCTATAGATATAGTAGAAGACATAGAGAAACATTTATTATCCAATAGAAGATCAATTAATTCATTACTTGGAAATTTAAAAATCCATTATATTGAAGAATCTATAGCAAGAAAATTTAGTCCAAACTGGGATATGTTTTTAAATTTGAATACTAAAGAAGATTTGAATTATTATCTAAAAAAATACGGGATAATTGAGGTAAAATAATATGAATCCTACTAAGAATATTGATATATTAAGAGTAAAAGGTGAAAGCATTATAAAAGAAGAGGATATTCTTATTATAGAATATCCTTTTACTATATTTTTAAATGATGAAGAAATAATAACCCTCCTATGTAGTCCAAAATCCCTTGAAGAACTTACCCTTGGTTTTCTCTACTCAGAAGGCTTCATCGATGATATCTCCAATGTGGAAAAAATCCAAGTAGATGAATTAAAAGGAACTAGCCATGTCTATGTAAAAGAAAGGAAGTCTTTGGCTGAAAAACTTCAGGGAAAAAGAACTATAACATCAGGCTGTGGTAAGGGTACTTTGTTTTATAATGTATTGGACTCCTTTAAATCAAAAAAGATTGAGAAGCCAATAGATATCAAAATTGATGAAATAAAATCTCTAGTAAAAGAATTTAATCGAAATTCAGAATTATTCTTAAGTACTGGTGGAGTACATAGTTGTGCTTTATGTAGTAAGTCTGCTATACTAATCTTTGAGGAAGATATTGGAAGACATAATGCCTTGGATAAAATACTAGGCAAGGCCTTGATGGATAATATGGATTTATCAGATAAATTAGTCTTAGCATCAGGAAGAATATCGTCTGAAATGCTAATAAAAGTAGCAAAAAGAGGAATACCAGCAATAATATCTAGAGCAGCACCTACCAGCCTTTCTGTAGAATTGGCTAGGGAGTTAAATATAGTGATAATAGGATTTGCAAGAGGAGAAAAAATGAACATTTATTCAAGTTTTCCGAGCTTTAATCTCTAAAGCGGGACAGAGGGACAGGAGCACTGTCCCGCCAAGTCATAGTAATGAGATTAAAGCCTATAGGTATAAGGAGAAATCCTTGTGCCTCCCGTGTTTGGAAAGGAAGATGGTATAACAGCCTTTCTTTAGGCTGCTTTTTTTTCTTCAAAATTAAAAAGGAGAGTGGTATTTATGAAAAAATCTTTAGTATTCTTACTTGCCCTCTTGCTAATCATCACTACAGCTGCATGTGCACCAAAAGAAGAAGCACCAAAAACACCTGAAGTAGTACAAGACACAGAGAAAACACCAGAAGTAGTTGAAGCAAAGGGATCAATTATCCTATCCACCACTACATCTACTCAAGACTCAGGATTGCTAGATTTCTTGCTTCCAAAATTTACGGAAGAAACGGGAATTGAAGTAAAAACTGTTGCCGTAGGTACAGGTAAGGCTTTACAAATGGGTAGAGATGGAGAAGCAGATGTACTTTTAGTACATGCTAAGGCAGATGAGTTAAAATTTGTAGAAGAAGGTCATGGAACAGAAAGACATGATGTAATGTATAATGACTTTATATTAGTAGGTCCTAAGGATAAGGTATTACCTTCCCAGGCTAACTATCCAAATGACATAGTTGAAGGACTAAAGGCTATATCAGCACATGGAGCAAGATTTGTATCAAGAGGAGATGACTCAGGTACACATAAAAAAGAGTTAGCATTATGGAAGGCAGCAGGAATCGAACCAGCAGGAGAATGGTATCTTGAAGCAGGAGCAGGTATGGGAGATGTACTCAAAATGGCTAGTGAAAAACAAGGCTATACTATTTCAGATAGGGCTACTTATTTGAGCATGAAATCAGATCTAGATTTAGACATAATTGTAGAAGGAGATACAAATTTGCTTAACCAATACGGTGTAATACCTGTTGATCCAAGCAAAAATGATAATATAAATGATGAAGGTGCATTAGAGTTTATGAACTGGATGCTCTCTGATAAGGGACAATCCTTGATTAAAGAATTTGGCGTAGAAGAATACGGGGAACCATTATTCATTCCTAACGCAGAATAAATAATAGTGCGACAGGGGGACGGTTTCATTTGGGATGACAATCTGAGACTTCAATGATCTTAGCTAGTCCTCCTGTCAAAATTTTGTTACTATAGATAAGTTGGTGAATAATTTGGACTACATATTACAAGGATTCAAAGAAGCAATAAAACTTCTAGTTTCATTAGATAAAGAAGTACTAAGAATAGTCCTTCTATCTATTATAGTTTCAACTTCTGCTACTATCTTAGCCTCAATTTTATCTATTCCATTAGGGGTTTATTTAGGTATCAAAAGATTCAAGGGAAAAAGATTATTTTCTAGAATAATATATACAATGATGAGCATACCATCTGTAGTTGTAGGGCTTATAGTGGCAATATTACTATCAAGAAGAGGGCCATTGGGCTATTTAGATTTACTATATACAAAAAATGCAATGATAATCGCTCAAACACTATTGGTGATTCCCTTGATTTTAGGACTTACATATGGACTAGCTAAAAGTAGAGGTAATGCTATTGAGAAAGTAGCCTTTACTTTAGGTGCTAGCAAATGGGATACAATTATATTGATTATAAGGGAATTAAAAGCAGATATCCTAGTAAATGTAGCTACAGCATTTTCAAGAGCCATATCAGAAGTTGGAGCTGTAATGATAGTTGGGGGAAATATAAAGGGGCATACAAGAGTCATTACAACAACTATATCTATGATGAATTCAATGGGAGATTACCCTATGGCAATTGCTTTAGGGATTGTGCTACTTCTAATATCATTCGTCATACATAGCATAATATATTCCTATAACGAATAGGAAAGTTCTACTTTTGTTCTTTTTTATATAAGGAACTTTCCGTCAGTGAGTTTCAAGAAGAGCTACCTTAACGCTTTTGTCCAGGCTCTTCTTATAGTCAGGAGGATTAATATGGAAGTCAGAATAGAGAATCTAAGGAAAAGTTACGACAAAAAACAAATACTAAACATTGAGAATCTGACTATTGAAAAAGGTAAGATTACAGGCATTACAGGGCCAAATGGTTGTGGCAAGACCACTTTATTAAATATAATAGCTGGATTAGATGAAAAATATAGTGGAGACATTAGCTATGATGGATCTAAACTCGATAAAAAGATAATAGATAATATGACCATAGTATTTCAAAAACCATATTTATTTAAAAGAACAGTCTATGGCAATATTGAATATCCTCTAAGGATTAGAGGAATAGATAAATCCCATAGGAAATCCTTAGTTTTAAATATAATTAAGAGTCTTGAGATAGAAGATTTAATGGAAAAGAAAGCCCATCTATTGTCAGGTGGGGAATCACAAAAAGTTGCATTGGCCAGAGCCTTAGTATTTAAACCACAATTATTATTATTAGACGAACCAACATCAAACATAGATCCAGATTCTATTAAGGTATTAGAAAGACAAATCCTTAGCTTTAATGAAGAAACTGGAGGAACAGTAATTATAATAACACATAATATTGAGCAAAGTACAAGGCTAGGACATAATGTAATTCAAATGTAGATTGTTGTTCCTTAAGAAAAGGGGCAGATACAATTAACGGGGTCTAAAGACCCTTCCAAAGAAGTTCTTAGGTATTGCCTTAGTAACCACGAGGATGAATATATAGGATAGAAAACCTAGGAATAAACTAGATATGAAAGCAAATGGACTAAGGTGTTGAAGGTTTGCTAAATCATAGGTGCTAATATAAATAAGTAAAATCATAAAGGCAGAAGCAAGCAAAGGTTTGCCTAAGATATCTAGATAATTTAACTTCAATTTAATTGATTTTTTTACAGTGAAAATATCTAATATCATAATTATTATAGCAGAAGAATAATAGGAAATATAAAAGCCATTGATTCCATACTTTGGATTTCCCACAAGAAAGTATACAATAATTACTTGAATAATCATACCAATAAGCCTGTTAATAGTAGCTTTTACCTGTTTATTTAATCCATAGAGTATACCAGAAAGATTATGTTGTAAAGCCATAAATACTGTACCATAACCCATTATATGTATAAAGTCAGAGACCAAGGGGTCATTATATAAAAATATAGCTAAAGATTTAGAGAGGGTCACATATATTGTGGTCAAAGGAATAGATACTAACAAAGTGGCCTTCAATGAAAGCTGTATATCACTTTTAATGTCTTTATATCTTTTCAAAATAACTTGTTCAGATAAACTAGGAATTAAATTGATTACCAAAGCTGATGTAACTATAAATGGTAGATGAACCAAGGGCATAGTCATTCCCATAATTCTACCAAAGGTTGCAACGGACTCACTACTAGTATATCCAGCTGTAATAAGTCTGCTAGGGATTAAGATTGTATTAGAAAACCTTAATATAATACTGAAAAATCCGGATATTGTTAGAGGAAATGACATGGATAGAATTTTAATTAAAAAAGAATTCTCATTCTGTTTACCAGGTAGATTATTGGATTTGTATAATCTTCTTTTAGCAAAAAAAGACCATATTAGATCAAAAAATTCTCCAATACTAATACCAAAAATAGCAATCATAGCTCCATGTATTGGATTTACAGGCCTTATATAATAAATCATCCCTATTATAATTATAAATCTTGTAGAATGTTCAATGATTTGAGCAATACTTGGTGTGATGACATTTTTCATACCATAAAAATATGATTTTAAAATAGTGCTTAGTGAAAGAATAATAATTGCAGGAAATAAAAGATATACACCAAATAGCATATCTTCATTCTTAAGTATTTTAATTGAAATAAACTCAGAAGAGAATAAAAGAGCTATACCAAGTATAATGGAGATAAAAAGATTCAACAATATGGCAGTTCTGTAAATATTCTCTACATTATATTTGTTCTTTTTAGAATTTTGTTCCGCTACCAGTTTAGTGACGCAAGTGGGAATTCCAGAACTGCTTATGATTAAGAAAGTCATAAGGGTAGACATAGAAATTTGAAATAATCCCATGGCTTCTGCGCCCAAAAGATTTGATAATAAAACATCATATGTAAATCCAATAATTCTAGTAAAAAAATTCATAAAGATCATCACGATAGATCCATAAATAAATCTGTCTTTACTCAAAAAATCACCTCATATAAAATAGTAATATATTAATTTATATGATTTAGATAATATATAATTCTGAAATATTAGTTATGCTAATCTTAAGAAAGCTTAACTATTATTTAAGAATAGCCACAATACTTTTATGATATAATCAAATAAACACAATTAATGGAGGCCTAAAATGACAAATAATTTATATAGCGATGTATATAATAATATATCTTTTTCAAGAGCTGAAACATCTTTGATAATGGAGCCAAGGTATGCAAATATTCACGGAAGTATTCATGGTGGGGAATTAATGAAGGTTATGGATAATATAGCAGGTATTGCAGCATTTAAGCACGCCAAGGGAATGGTAGTTACTGCCAGAGTAGATGAAATTGTATTTCATAAGCCAGTCAATATTGGTAATATTGTTACATGTATAGCCCAACTTGCCTATGTAGGTACATCCTCCATGCAGATTTTGGTAAATGTAGTGGTCCATAATGTAGAAAATTATTCACAACCTGAGACAGCATTGACAGCTTTTTTCACAATGGTACATCTAGTAGATGGTAAACCTGCAAAGGTTCCACAATTAGTTGTGACTAACAAAGAAGAGGAAGAACTCTATAAATTGGGTGAGAAGAAACATAGTGAGATTAAAGCGAAATATTTAAATGAATAAGAAATACAAAATATGGAGGTTTATATGGAATTTTTCAAGGTAGTATCCGTGGACGAAGGAAAAAGCTTACTTATGGATAACTTCAAAGACTACGAGTTTCAAACTGAAAAAATCAATATATTAGAATCTGTGGGTAGGGTACTAGCAGAGGATATATATTCAGATATAAATGTACCAGAGTTTAATCGTTCTACTGTAGATGGATATGCTATCAAAGTATCTGATAGTCATGGGGCAACTGATTCCATCCCTAGTATTTTAACCATAGTAGGAGAAGTATTAATGGGGCAGGAGGCGAAAATATCTATCAAATCTGGGGAAGCAGTTTATGTGCCTACTGGAGGTATGATTCCTCAGGGAGCAGATGGGGTAATAATGATTGAGAATACAGAAAAGATGGATGATAATACTATATTAATATATAAATCTATATCTCAAGATGAAAACATTATTCATAAAGGTGAGGATATAGAAAAAAATGCATTAGCTTTGAAAAAAGGAAGAAAGATTACACCAGAAGTTGTAGGAGTTTTAGCAGCTTTGGGTATCTCTAGCTTTAATATATATAGAAAGCCTAGGTTTTATAATATATCTACAGGAGATGAAATAATAGGTATAGATGAAGAGCTTACTATGGGTAAAGTAAGGGATATCAATTCATATGCCCTATCTGCTTTAATAGAAAAACTTGGGGGAGAAGTTGTAGGCAATACCATAATAAAAGATGATTACCATGTATTAAGAGCAGAAGTAGAAAAGGCTCTGGAAGTATCTGATATAGTGATGATTTCAGGAGGAAGCTCTGTAGGGACAAGAGATTATACACATCAGGTCATAAATTCATTTAATGGGAAGGGTGTTTTTGTCCATGGAGTATCTATAAAACCTGGGAAACCTACCATTATGGGAGAAGGAAAAGGAAAGTTAATTTTTGGTTTACCTGGTCACCCGGTATCCTCAATAATTGTATTTAAAACATTCTTAGAGTTCTTTATAAATAAGAAATTAGGGATAGATACTATCAGTCCTAGGATAAATGCTATTGTAGATTCAAATTTTCCTTCATCACCAGGGAGAACAACATATCAAATGGTTAGTCTTGGTGAAAGAGACGGAAGATTTTATGCCACTCCTAGCTTTGGGAAATCTGGAATGATTAGCTTACTATCAGAATCTCAAGGCTATATAATAATAGAAATCCATGAAGAAGGGGTTTACAAAGGCGAAGAAAGGGAAGTATACCTTTTCTAGTGAATACTGAATATCAAACGGAGGAAAAAGAAGTGGAGAGAAATACTTATATTGATAATATAGATGTGGAATTAGCTAAGGAGATGTACTTTGAGAAACTTAATATAATCCCTGAATATGAGGAAGTTAAGGTTATAGATTCATTAGATAGGGTGACTATTGAGGCAGTTAGTGCAAAGATTTCATCACCTAATTATAATGCTGCAGCTATGGATGGAATCGCAGTGAAGTCATCCAATACATTAGGGGCAACTGAATCCAACCCTTTGACTTTAGAAATAGCTAAGGATTTTATTTATATAAATACGGGAAATCAAATTAAAGAACCTTTTGATTCTGTCATTATGATAGAGGATGTCATTGACTGTGGTCAAGGGAAAGTTCAAATATTAAAATCAGTCTATCCCTGGCAGCATGTTAGACAAATTGGTGAAGATGTAGTTGCTACTGAAATGATCATTCCATCAAGACATAGGATTAGACCAATAGACATAGGAGCATTGATTTCCGGGGGTATTGAAAGTATTAAGGTTTATAAGAAACCAAGAATAGGCATACTTCCCACAGGAAGCGAAATTATTGAAGAAATTAAGAATTTAGAAGATGGGAAAATAATTGATTCAAATTCTAGGGTTTTTGAAGCTGCCATACTGAAAAATGGAGGCATTTCTCATAGATATTCTCCTCATAAAGATGATTATGATTTATTGAAGAAAGCCATATTAAAAGGGGTAGAAGAAAACGATATACTATTAATAAATGCAGGTTCATCTGCTGGGACTACAGATTACACAGTTAAGCTTATTAGAGAACTTGGAGAAGTCCTAGTCCATGGAATAGCTATGAAGCCAGGCAAACCTACTATTTTAGGCATTATCAATGGAAAGCCTGTTATTGGAATACCAGGATATCCTGTATCTGCATATCTAGTATTTGATGCTTTTGTGGTACCTTTAATTAATAAATATAGTGGAATTAAGGATAGAAAAGCAGATTTAGTACAGGCTACTGTTTCTAAAAGAATAGTATCATCACTAAAAAACAGAGAACTAGTAAGGGTAAATCTGGGATTTGTAAATGACCAGCTTATAGCTACGCCCTTATCTAGTGGTGCAGGAGTCACTATGTCTTTAGTGAAGGCAGACGGTATAGGGATTATTCCTCAAAACATTGAAGGAATAGAGGCAGGAGAGAAAATAGATGTGGAACTTCTAAAACCTTTATCAGCAATAAAAGGGACTATAGTATCAATTGGGAGCCATGATTTGATTATGGATATATTATCTGATATAATCCCATTAACATCAGGACATGTAGGTAGTATGGGTGGAATATTGTCTATGAAAAGGGGAGAGTGTCATATAGCTCCAATACATCTTTTAGATGAAGAGACGGGAGAATATAATATTTCTTATGTAAAGAAATATTTTGGAAATGAGAAGATGGCAATTATTAAAGGTGTGAAAAGGCAGCAAGGATTTATTGTACAAAAAGGAAATCCAAGGAATATTAGAGATTTCAAAGATTTAGTGAGAGATGATATAATATATGTAAATAGACAAAGAGGTGCAGGAACTAGAATATTACTGGATTATCATCTAAAACTTGATGGTATAGATATTGAGAAAGTAAAAGGATATAGTAGGGAAATGACTACCCATATGGCAGTTGCAACAGCAGTAAAGACTGGCACAGCTACAACTGGACTAGGAATATATTCTGCTTCAAAAGCACTTGATTTGGATTTCATTGATATTACTTATGAAGACTATGATTTCTTAGTATATGAAAATATGTTAGAAAATCCAATTATTAAAGAATTTATAGAAGTGTTAAAGTCTAAAGAATTTCAAGATAGAGTTAGTTCATTAGGTGGATATGAATTTAAAAATACAGGATATGTAATATTAATCTAAAGAAAAAAAGGTGATTAGATGAAAGATTCTTTTGGTAGAGAAATAAGTTATCTTAGAATCTCAGTGACGGATAGATGTAATTTAAGATGCAAGTATTGTATGCCTGAGAAGGGAGTTTCTAAGTTTTCTCATGATACTATGTTAACATTAGAAGAGATATATGAGATAACAAAAGCCTTTGTAGATTTAGGTATAAATAAAGTAAGATTTACTGGAGGGGAACCTCTAGTACGAAAAGGTATAGTTGATTTAATTTCAAGGGTATCTAAATTAGAAGGAATAAAGGACTTGTCCATGACCACTAATGGCTTGCTCTTGAAGGAATATGCCAATGAATTAAAGGAAGCAGGGTTAAATAGGGTTAATATTAGTTTAGATACTTTAGATAAGGACAAGTATTATAAAATTACCAGAGGTGGTAATTTGGATCATGTCCTTGAAGGAATAAAAGAGGCAAGAAAAGTAGGACTATTGCCTATAAAGATAAATACTGTACTAATAGGTGGATTTAATGATGATGAGATAGAATCCTTAGTCAAATTAACTGAGGAAGATATAGATTTACGATTTATAGAATTAATGCCCATAGGTGAAGCATCCAGTTGGGCAGAAGAAAATTTTATTTCCAATAACATAATTTTAGATAAAGTTAGGGATTTGATGCCAATTCCAAGGGAAGATATATCTTCACCAGCAGTATACTATAGATTGCCTAATGGAAAAGGTAAAGTAGGGATAATAAATCCAATATCATGTAAGTTCTGTTCTAACTGCAACAGAGTTAGATTAACATCAAGAGGACAATTGAAACTATGTTTACACTCAAATAAGGAAATTGATATAAAAGAAGTACTAAGGAGAGGGAGAGATATAAAAGAAATAATTCTTAATTCTATTTGTGAAAAAGAAGAATCTCATCATTTAGAAGAAGGAAAATATATTACTAGAAATATGAATCAAATAGGGGGATAAAAATGGAATTAACTCATTTCAATGAACATGGAAGGGCACATATGGTTGAAATTGGTGAAAAAGAAGATACTAAGCGAATGGCTATTGCAAGAGGAAAAATCAAAATGCAGAGAGAAACTCTTGATAAGATCAAAGAAGGACTTATAAGCAAAGGTGATGTTCTCTCAGTAGCACAGGTAGCTGGAATAATGGGAGCTAAGAGAACAAGTGAATTGGTTCCCATGTGTCACCATTTATTACTTACAGGCTCTGATATTAGATTTGCTTTTTTAGATGATGGAATTGAAATAGAAGCAGAAATAAAAACAATAGGTAGGACAGGAGTAGAAATGGAGGCTCTAACAGCTGTAACCATAGCAGGTTTGACCATCTATGATATGTGCAAAGCTGTTGACAAGGAAATGGTTATTGAGGATGTTAGACTTATAAGAAAAACTGGTGGAAAATCAGGTGAGTATTATTTGTGCAAAGCCGCAAAAGGTAAGGTACTATCCATAAATACTTCTGATAAAAAAGGTGTAATTAAAAAACCAATAAAAGAAAGTTTATTTATTGAAAACTATGGTATTGAAAATGATGCCCATTCTGGTAATTGGCATAGGCAGGTAAGTTTATTGGGAATAGAGAGTTTTGTTAAGATGGAGAATGAAGGGATAGAGGGTTTAGTTCCTGGAATATTTGCAGAAAATATAACTACTGAAGGAATAATCTTATATGATCTTCCAATAGGAACAAAACTTGTTATAGGAGAGACAATCCAAGAGGTAACTCAAATAGGTAAGCAATGTCATACAGGATGTGAGATTTCCCAAAAAGTTGGAAAATGCGTAATGCCTAAAGAAGGAATATTCACCAAAGTCTTAAAGGGTGGAGTTATAAAAGAGGGAGATATCATAGAAGTTATATAATAAGTTTGGATTTTGGTGCCTGGCACCAAAATCCAAACTTATTTAAATTAATTTAGTAAAGCTTCTACAACTTCTTCCATAGCCAATGCTCTTGAGGCCTTTGTCAGGATTAAGGATTTAGGCTTCATGACTTCTTTGATTTTTTTAATCAATTCAGGTTTGTTATCAAAGGATGCTACTCTATCCTTACCTAAGTTTATTATAGCAGTTTCTCCAATATATTTTGAAAGAGGTCCAAAAGTAAAGACATAGTCTATTTCATTTGGATCAATCTTTAGTCCAATTTCTTTATGCATATTTATTTCTTCTTCTCCTAATCCCTGCATATCTCCAAGTACAACAATTTTCTGATCGTAATCTGTCATTGTAGACATAGTATTTAAAGCTGCTAATACAGAGGAAGGATTGGATTTATAAGAATCATTTAAAATACTGAATCCTTTAGCATGAATTAGTTCATTTCTCATGCCTGTCTTTTCAATGGATAACAATCCCTTTTCTATATTCTCAAGACTTATACCAAAACATTGTGCCACTGCTATGGCTGCAGTAGCATTAAGTACTTGATGTTTTCCTAACATGTTTATGAAAAACTCTTTATCTAAAGGTTTCTTTATATTAAAGGAGTCTCCTTTTTCATTAACAAATATTACTTCTGCTTGATAGTCATTAGAGGCTTCCATTCCATAGGTTTTAACATTGTAATTAATAGATGAATTATCTATTGCCTTCTTTAAAATAGTATCATCTCCATAATATAAGAAAAGGTCATTAGGTTTAAGTCCTTTTAAAATTTCCAGCTTTGCCTTGGCGATATTTTCCTTAGTCTTTAGGCCTTCTAAGTGAGCCTCACCTATATTAGTGATTATTGCAGCATTTGGACTAGCGATGGAAGTCAATAATTCAATTTGTCCAAAATTATCCATACCCATCTCTAGTACTGCCATTTCTACATCCTCTTCCATGGATAAAATTGTTAAGGGCAATCCAATAAAATTATTAAAATTACCTATGGTTTTATGAGTCTTGTATTGAGTCTTTAAAAGACTTGCCAAGATATCCTTGGTGGAGGTTTTTCCATTACTTCCAGTAATCCCTATAACTTTTGTACTTAGCTCTTTACGATATGATTTAGCCAATTCTTGTAGGGCGGATGTAGTATCATCAACTAATATAAATGGAAAATCATTATTAGGCCTAGGTTCATTTTTATCCCATAATGTGGCAATAGCACCCTTTCCAATAGCCATAGATATAAAATCATGACCATTGAAATTTTCACCTATTAATGGTATGAATAGTTGATTAGGGCCTATATTTCTAGAATCTGTAGATACACCTTCAATCACAATTTCTTCAAATTTATTTGATAGTCCAGAACCACCACACATCTTTTGAATTTCTTTTAATTTTCTTCTAATCAAAGATCTCACCTCTTATTTATAATGGCTTTTTTTTCATCATACCTTTCTAAAGCTAAAGATATTAATCTTTCAATTAATTCTGCATAGCTAGTGCCGTCAGTGGCACCCCATAAAACTGGTGTCATACTTACAGCTGTAAAACCAGGCATAGTATTTACTTCGTTAACAAATATTTCATTATCATCTGTAACGAATATGTCCACCCTAGCAAGGCCATGGCAATTTAGTATTCTAAAGGCTCTTTCTGCAGTTTCCCGAACCTTGCTGGTAACTTCTGCTGTCAATCTTGCAGGTATTACAGGTATTAACTTCCCATCTATATATTTGGCATTATAGTCAAAAAATGATCTTTCCATAATGAATTCTCCTGGAACAGAAGCCTTTGGATGATTGTTACCCACTACTGATATTTGCATTTCACGAGCTACCGCTTCCTCTTCAACGATTATTTTACGGTCATAAAGGAATGCTTCCTTGAAAGATGCTTTAAGTTCTTCTCTGTTTTCAGCCCTTGTAATACCGACGCTTGAACCACCATTGGAAGGCTTCACATAGCAAGGATAACCAACTTCGTCTTCAACTAAGCTATAGCAATCTTCCTCATTGTTCTTCCAATTATGTAGCCTAAAGGAGGAATATTTGACCTGAGGGATATTATACTTTGCAAATAAATCTTTAGTTATTGATTTATCCATGGCTACAGCAGAGGATAGAACTTCATTTCCTACATAGGGAATATCTAATAATTCTAAAAGTCCTTGAATAGTACCATCTTCTCCATTAGGACCATGAAGGGCTGGAATAACCAAATTCTTTTCATGATCTTTAAGAGCATTAGTTAGAAAACTCCCTATTGAAGTAGCCACTGTAGAAGAACTTGTGCGTCTCAATTCATCAGGGCTATTGATTTTTTCCTCCAACAGACCTAAACTGCACCATATACCTTCGTTAGTAATATAAATTGGATAAACATTATATTTTTCTTTATCTATTGCATTAATTATAGCTGAAGCAGATTTCAATGATACATCATGTTCAACTGATTTTCCACCACATAAAACATATATATTTATTTTCATATTCAACCTCCCAATTGAGTCTTTAGTTTAATAAATAGATTATATCATAATGATTACCTAAAGAAATGAAATTTATATTACAATTTACTAACAAAATAACATTTCGTAAATATTTAGAATATTTAGACTTGATATAATATTGTTGTATTTATCCATAGTATTGTTATATTTAATATAATATAATTAAGTTATTGACATTATGGAAATAGAAGCAGAACATTGAGGGGTGATGTATTGAACACTATAGTCATAAGAGGCGGTGGAGATTTAGCCACTGGAATAGGACATAGGCTATTTAAAGCAGGGTATAAAATAATAATTCTAGAGATAGAAAAACCTTTAGCCATTAGAAGAGCTGTGTCCTTTAGCGAGGCAATTTATATAGGAGAGATAACTGTTGAAGGGGTTAAGGCTGTTTTTGCCAAGAATTTACAAGAAATTAAAGAGACAATTAATAACAATACAATTCCTGTATATATAGATGAAACTGGAAGTATAATTAGTGAGATTAAGCCTTTAGCTGTAATAGATGCAATTATTGCTAAAAGAAACTTAGGAACTAATAGAAATATGTCACCTATAACAATAGGAGTTGGTCCAGGATTCGAAGCAGGAGTAGATGTGGATTTAGTAGTAGAGAGTAAACGAGGACATTATTTAGGTAAGGTTATATACGAAGGACAAGCTGCTGAAAATACAGGTATACCAGGGGAAACAATGGGATATGCTGAAGAAAGAATAATTAGGTCTCCTAAGGGAGGAATGGTTAAGCCGTTTTTTAATATAGGTGATAGGGTAGAGGCGGGAGAGATAGTATGTAATGTAGGGGATATAGCTGTTGAAGCTAGAATATCGGGCATACTAAGAGGGCTTATTAGGGAAGGCATATATGTGCCTGAGAAAGCAAAGATAGGAGATATTGATCCCAGAGGTATAAAAGATTATACTTTTACTATTTCAGATAAGGCAAGGGCAATTGGTGGTGGAGTATTGGAGGCTATACAATATTTAAGAATTGAAAGGGGGATATAGGATGCCAGATTTATATGTAATGAAAAAAGCTTTGAAGGATATTGAAGATGGAAGAGAATTAGCTATAGCAACTATTACAAGAGCTGAAGGTTCTGCTCCGCGAAGAGAAGGCACTATAATGGCTGTATTGGAAGATGGAACAATTCATGGAACCATAGGTGGAGGAAAGTTAGAGAAGAGAGTTATAGAACTATGTCTTGAAGCTATAAAGGATGGAAATACCCATAGTATAAATCTTCCTTTAAATACAAATGGAGTAGAAATGATATGTGGGGGAGAGGTAGATATATTTATAGATGTTTACAAGAAAAGACCCAAACTCCTAATTGCAGGAGGAGGTCATGTAGCCCATGCAATATATCAATTTGCAGCCCTACTAGGATTTGATATAGTAATCTTTGAAGATAGGGAAGAATTTTTAAATGAGGAAAGGTTTCCATTATCCCATGAGTTAATCCTGGGAGATATGAAGGAGAGGCTACAGCAATATCCTATAGATGAAAATTCTTATATTGTAATAGCAACTAGAGGACATGCCTATGATCAAGATGCTCTAGAAGTTGTAATAAATAGTGACGCCAAATATATTGGTGCTATGGGATCTAAGAAAAAGATAATAACTATGATGAAGAACTTGAAGGATAAAGGAATATCTCAAGAAATTCTAAATAAAGTTTATGCCCCTATAGGCCTAAAAATATCTGGAGGAAGTCCTGAAGACATTGCCCTAAGCATTCTAGCTGAAATTCAACTAATTAGAAATAAGGGACAGCTTATCCATATGAAACACAATCAATAAGTTTGGAATTCGGTGCCAGGCACCGAATTCCAAACTTATTTGTATTTATTTTAACAATATTATTTTCCTTAATGATAATAAATTTACTATAGATAAATCTGATTTGATAAACATATGCCAATTTTTATATAATAGTATGAATGATTGTTAAAGGAGTGAAATATATGTTGAAGTTACCAGAGAATTTTGAAAGCTACGAAGAGGCAAGGAGAGAAGGGTTTTTAAAAGTAAAAGCATTGAAAGAAAAGGGAACTCCAGTTGTAGGAGTCTTTTGTACATATACACCTATTGAACTGATTCATGCTGCAGGGGCAGTAGCTGTTAGTCTATGTGGTACATCAGATGTACCAATACATCATGCTGAGCAACACTTACCTAAAAATCTTTGCCCCCTTATAAAATCCAGCTATGGCTTTGCAGTATCTGAAACATGTCCATATTTTTATTTTGCTGACCTGATAGTAGGGGAAACTACTTGTGATGGTAAGAAAAAAATGTATGAGCTACTAGGTGAACTTAGACCTACTCATGTCATGCATTTACCTCAAGGGCAGGATAAGGATCATGGATTTAGATATTGGAGAGAGGAATTAGTTAGATTAAAGGAAGTATTGGAAGAAAAGTTGAATGTAAAGATCACTGAAGAGATGTTAAGGGAAGAGATAAAGGAAAGGAATGGTGAAAGAAAAGTACTTCTAGATTTCTATGAATTAGGCAAATTGAATCCCTCACCTATATCAGGCCGTGAGGTAAATGAAACTATGGAGGCTTTAGGATTTCAATTTGATAGAAAAGCTCAATGTGATTTTATAGTTGAAAGAACAAAAGAACTGAGGGAGAAATTTGAGAAGGAACTAAAGGGTACTAAATCAAACAGGCCTAGAATACTTGTGACTGGTTGCCCATTAGGAGGAGTTAGAGATAAGGTTCTAAAAACCATAGAGGATTCTGGTGCAGATATAGTAGCTTTTGAAAATTGTAGTGGTGTTAGAGAAAAGGCTACTCAAGTAGATGAAACAAAAGATCCTATAGATGCTTTAACGGAAAAATACCTAAATGTCAGTTGCTCAGTAATGACACCAAATCCAAGACGATTTGAAGCATTAGATGAAATGATAGATGAATATGAAATAGATGGAGTAATAGAAGTGGTTTTACAAGCCTGTCATACATTCAGTGTAGAATCTTATAATGTAAAAAGATTTGTAACTGAGAAAAAGGAAAAACCTTATTTGTATATTGAAACAGATTATTCAAAATTAGATGTAGGACAGATAAATACAAGAATAAATGCATTTTTAGAGATGATGTAAAAAAATAAAACTATTAAAGGGTATATTTTTCAAATATACCCTTTAATATTAGGCAAATCAGCTATATTGACAGAAATTTCATACTTTGGTACTATGTATATATTGTATGACAAGCTTTAGCCAAATAGGGGTGTTCATATGAAACGAAAATTTATATTAGCCATAATATTTTTTGCTCTGATTTTCATAATATTAGGTAAGAAAACTTTTCAAAATGATGATCCAATTTTCACTGTAGATAATAATAGTGGAGAAATCAATTTGGGAGAGGATAACACAGTAGAGCAGAAAATAGATGATGAAATCTTATTTCTACTTATGGGTGTAGATGCTAATGGTACAAAGACATATAAGGGAACTCGTACGGACACTATGATGTTGTTTAAGGTTAATTTTGATACTGGAGAAACTAACTTGCTTTCCATACCTAGGGATACTAGGGTTTTGGTTAAGGGTAAGAATGATAAGATTACTCACGCTCATTCTATTGGAGGACCAGAACTTACTATGATGACTGTAAGAGAGTTCTTAAATCTAGATATTGATTATTATGTAAAAGTTGATTTTAATGCCGTAATGGAAATAGTAGATGCAATAGGTGGGGTAGAGATAGATGTACCTAGAAATATGGAATATACAGCTGATCCAACATTAAATATAAATATAAAAAAAGGTTTGCAAGTATTAGATGGAAAGAATGCCCATGATTTCTTGAGATGGAGACATAATAATGACATGACATTAGGATATGTTGATGGGGATGTGGGTAGAATTCAAGCACAGCAAATGTTTATGAAAGAGTTTATAAAACAGACACTAAAGATTAAAAACATTACTAAGCTTCCTAAGATTATTAAAAGCTATTATAAGAATGTGGAAACGAATATACCTATGGATGTAATTTTACAGGGAGCAAAACTTGCAACAAAATTAGATATAAACAATATTAATACGGAAACAATCCCTGGAGAAGGGAAGTATATTGGAGAAGCATCATATTATGTTTATGATGAAGAAAAAACTGAATTGTTAATCATGGAAATATTTGATGATTATCTACTTAATGAATAAGTTTAAAAATCGGTGCCTGGCACCGATTTTTAAACTTATTTGTATTTATTTACTTGATAGTTTTATAAATTCTTCTATATCCTTCTCAATTAATCTTAGGGAGTTTCTGAAGAATTCAGGGTTTCTTACATCTATATCCATTCTTAGGGCTACATCTTTTATGTTATTTTTGCCTGTAGCATTTAGTAGCTCATCATATTCTTGTACGAATTTATCACCGCGTTTTAGATATTCCGCATATAATCCTTTGGAGAATAATAGTCCAAATGCATATGGGAAGTTGTAGAAGTTACGACCTGCTGAGTAATAATGAGTTTTATTTACCCACATATATGGATGTAGGGCTGAATGATCTAATCCATCACCATAAGCTTGTCTTTGAGCATCCATCATTATTTCTTTAAATTCATTTACTGAAAGTCCATGGGTCTTTCTTCTTTCAAATAATTCTGTTTCAAACAAGAATCTACTATAGATATCAACTATAACTTGACCAGCATCTGAGATTGAAGATTCTAAAATGCTTAATCTTTCTGCATCGCTAGCTTCCTTTAAGGCTGCATTAACAACTATTGTCTCACAGAATATTGATGCCGTTTCAGCTATTGGCATAGGGTATCCACTATTTAATATGGACTCATCCTTTAAATTGAATCCATGATATCCATGACCTAACTCATGAGCTAGAGTAGTCATATTGGAGAAACTACCATCAAAGTTGGACATTATTCTGCTCTCTTTTATTGGGTGAAGATTTGAACAGAATGCTCCCCCTCTTTTTCCTTCTCTAGGCTCTACATCTAGCCAGTTTTTATCATAAGCATTTTGAACGAAGTCAGCTAGTTTATCTGAGAAAGTTCTAAAGTTGTCTACTATATAAGTCATAGCCTCAGGGTAGGTAAATGTCATATTTACTTCACCCATTGGTGCAAACATTTCATAGAAAGGTAATCCATTTTTATGTCCAAGTAATTCTGCTTTTTTCCTATAATATTTGTGGAATACTGGCAAGAATTCTTTCATAGCAGTAAACATAGCGTCTAGAGTTTCTTTGTCCATTCTAGAATTGACTAAGGTCTCTTCTAATGGAGAAGAAAATCCTCTTAGAGCAGAAGTAGTTAATACTTCGCCTTTAATTCCGTTTAATGCAGCTGCTGAAGATTCTTCTATTTTTGCATATGCTTCTAATTCAGCTTCATATGCTGCTTTTCTCTTTGCAGGATCTTTGTCATATGCAAGGTTTCTAACAGCAGGAAGTGGAAGTGATTTTTTTTCTCCATCTATGGTGATATCAACTAATAGTGTGGATGAAATTTTGTTCTGTAAATTAGTCCATGCTGAAGAACCAGTGTTGGACATCTTTGAAATAAGAACTTCTTCCTTTTCGCTAAGCATGTATTTAGTATGCTCTTTTACTTGTTGTAAGTAGAATTTATGCTCTTTTAATAATTCTGATGAGTCAATCAATACATCTAGATCATCAATATCCTTCATAAAGGATTGAAATTGTACATTTGGTTTAGTTAAATCTGAATATTTTACGCTAAGCTTATCATAATATTGAAGAGCTACTTCGTTTTTAGCTTCTACAGATGTTGTTAGGCTTGCATAAGAAAATAATTTTGAAAATAGTGATCTTATTTCCCTAGACAATACAATATAGTTCTCCATTTTTGCTACAGGATTATCCTTAGATAATAAATTTTCATCTGCCCACTTAATAAAATCTTCAATTAATTTATTAAGCTTTTCGAAATCTGCACTATACTCCTTAGAATCAAAGGAACTATATAATTCATTTAAACTCCAACGCATATTATCCCGCCTTTCAAAATATTTAATTAATTCCATTATAACATAAATTATTAAATGGGAAAGAACTATTTTGAGGCTCTAAATATAAAAAGAACCTTTTTAAAAAAAGGTTCTTGATGTAAAGAAAAAGTAGCAAAATACTCCTTGCTACTTTTTCTTCATATTAAAATAACTTCGTAGTCCAATTTTCGCAATTCCAAATCTCTGTAGCCACATCTTGATAGAAGTCTGGCTCATGAGATATAAGGAGAATGCTGCCCTTATAGGCTTTTAAAGCTCTTTTTAATTCTTCCTTTGCATCTACATCTAGATGGTTAGTAGGCTCATCTAGGATGAGTATATTGGTTTCTCTGTTGATTAATTTACATAGTCTTACCTTGGCTTGTTCCCCACCAGATAGGACCATTACCTTTGATTCAATATGTTTTGTAGTTAAACCACATTTTGCTAGTGCTGCCCTAACTTCATATTGAGTAAGTCCAGGGAACTCTTGCCATATTTCATCTATACAGGAATTATTGTTTTTATCTTTAATTTCTTGTTCAAAATATCCAATTTGCAAATTGTCACCTAGTTCTACTTCTCCAGATACGGATTTAATTTGGCCAAGTATACTTCTTAATAATGTAGTTTTTCCAAGACCATTAGCTCCAATTAATGCAATTTTTTGCCCTCTTTCCATTATTAAATTAAGAGGTTTGGATAATGGTTCATTATAGCCTATGACCAAATCCTTGGTTTCAAATATTAGTCTCCCTGCAGTTCTACCTTCTTTGAAATTAAATTCTGGTTTTGGTTTTTCACGAGCTAATTCAATTATATCCATCTTATCTAATTTTTTCTGTCTAGACATTGCCATATTTCTAGTGGCAACTCTAGCCTTGTTTCTAGCCACAAAGTCCTCTAAATCTGAGATCTCTTGTTGCTGCTTTTTATATGCGGCTTCTAATTGTGATTTTTTAGCTTCGTATATATTTTGGAAATTATCATAATCTCCTACATATCTAGTTAATTCTTTATCTTCTACATGGTAGATTAAGTTGATAACAGAATTAAGAAATGGAATATCATGGGATATGAGAATAAAAGCATTTTCATATTCTTGCAGATATCTCCTTAACCATATTATATGTGGCTCATCTAAGTAGTTAGTAGGCTCATCAAGTAATAGGATATCTGGTTTTTCAAGGAGTAATTTAGCTAGCAATATCTTAGTTCTTTGTCCACCAGATAAATCATTTACATCCTTTTCAAGGCCTATGTCATCTAATCCAAGTCCTCTTGCAATATCTTCAACCTTTGCATCTATAATATAAAAGTCATTATGGTCTAGGATATCCTGTATTGTACCTACATCTTCCAGTAAAGTAGTCAATTCATCTTCAGATACATCACCCATTTTCATATACATGTCTTGCATTTCTTGTTCTAAATCAAATAGATATTTGAAGGCACCTTTTAATGCATCACGAATAGTCTGACCTTTTTCTAAAGATGTATGCTGATCTAAATAACCAACTCTAACTCTTTTGGCCCATTCTATTTGGCCTTCATCAGGCTCTAATTTTCCTGTGATTATATTCATAAAAGAGGATTTACCCTCACCGTTAGCACCTATTAATCCTACATGCTCACCCTTTAACAATCTAAAATTAACATTTTTTAATATTTCTCTATCACCGAAACCATGGCTTAGATTTGTTACTGTTAAAATACTCATTTAAATCCCCTCTCAATTTATAAATCTTCCCTAAAGATTATATAAAATAAATAGGTTTTAGTCTAGTTTTTTATATATGATTAGTGATATCCATTATTATGGGTATAATAAATAATATGACATAGTTAATATTAAATAAAGCAAATACTGCAGCTAGGTAATATGAACATTATTACATTTGACTTGTATTTAATTAGTATTAAGTGTATAATAAATAGGTTAAAGATTAAGGAGGACGATTTATTTTAATGGAAAAATTAAGATTTGAAGAGATGAATTTATCAAAAGAATTACAAAGAGGAATTAGTGACATGGGGTTTGAAGAAATGTCACCAATACAATCTCAGGCAATTCCAATTATACTAGAAGGAAAAGATGTAATTGGTCAAGCTCAAACAGGAACAGGGAAAACTGCAGCATTTGGTATTCCAATTATTGAAAAATGCAATCCAGCAGACAAATCTGTTCAGGCGTTAGTTTTATGTCCTACAAGGGAGCTTTGTATTCAAGTAGCAGAAGAGATCGGAAAACTTGCAAAGCATAAAAGAGGATTAACTGTTCTGCCTATATATGGTGGGCAACCTATAGACAGACAAATTAGAGCATTAAAATCAGGAGTTACTGTTGTAATTGGTACACCTGGAAGGGTAATAGACCATATAAAAAGAAAGACCCTAAAAATTGGGAATGTAAGCATGATGGTATTAGATGAAGCGGATGAAATGTTTGATATGGGTTTTAGAGATGATATAGCTCTAGTAATGAATGAACTAAGAGAAGAGAGACAAACCATATTTTTCTCAGCAACTATGGCATCTGAAATCATGAAATTTGCAGCTCGTTACCAAGTTGATCCTGAAATTATTAAAGTAGTTCACAAAGAACTGACTGTACCAAAAGTAGAGCAGGCTTACTTTGAATTAAAGCAACATATGAAGACTGAAATACTATGTAGACTTATCGATATGTACAATCCAAAACTATCAATAGTATTCTGTAATACAAAGAAGAAAGTAGACGAACTCATTGAAGAGCTTCAAAGCAGAGGATATTTTGCAGATGGTTTACATGGAGATTTGAAGCAATCTCAAAGAGATAATGTAATGGGTAAGTTTAGAAAGGGTACAATTGATGTTTTAGTGGCAACTGATGTAGCAGCTAGAGGAATAGATGTTGACGATATAGATTTAGTAATAAATTATGATATGCCACAAGATGAAGAATATTATGTTCATAGAATTGGTAGAACTGCTAGAGCAGGTAGAGAAGGAAAGGCTTTTAGTTTTGTATCAGGAAGAGACATTTATAAACTAAGAGATATTCAAAGATTTACAAAGACTAAAATTGCAAGAAAAGATTTACCAACATTGAAGGATATAGAGGCGAATTATACTTCATCAATGCTTGGAAAAATAAAGCAAGAGATCGACAATGAGGATTTAACTAAATATGAGAAAATTATAGAATCTTTATTAGAAGAAGAATATACTTCTTTTGATATTGCAGCTGCATTATTAAAATTCTATATGGTTGAAAATAGATTAGATGGGCATCAAGAATTAGATATGGTAGATTTTGGGGGCCAAGCTAAAGCTTCTGCTTCTAAATCATCAAATTCTAGAAAATCTTCAGGTGCTTCAACAAGGGTTCATATCAATATAGGTAAAAGAAAAGGTGTAAGCCCAAGACATATACTTTCAGCTTTAATAGAAGAAACAGGAATAGAAAAGAAATTAGTTGGAACTATAGATGTATATGATAAATTCACATTCGTAGAGATACCTGGGGATTATGCAGATGATGTTCTAGAGAGATTAGACGGCGCACGAATAAAAGGTACAAAGGTTAAAGTTGAAATAGCCAATCCTAAAAGCAAATAAGAGGATACGAAAGGTAAAAATGATAACATTAAAAAAGTCTTCCAGAGGAAGACTTTTATGTGTTTTTGACTTTTTTCTTTAAAGCTTCTCTTAGGCCCTTTTCTTCCTTATTCACTATAGACTTAATATTAGGAATATGAAGGTAAACAGCTACAGCTGCTATAAGTAAAGCTAAGATTATTGAGCCATGGCCATATCCTAGATAAATAGCAGATAATACTAGAAAAATATTTAAAGCTAAAGTACCTAAAGCTATATAATCAGTAAAAATAGTTACAAGGGCAATCACAAGAAAGCCTAATATACCTAGTCTATAATCCAATCCTATTGTCATTCCTAATAGAGATGCTGCCCCTTTTCCGCCTCTAAAACCCATAAAAAATGGGAAATCATGACCCAAAATGACAGAAATACCATTTAGATATAGAAGAAAAATATTTTCTTCTAAATAAGAAATTTCAAATAAATATTTAATAATAAGAATAGAAATAATTCCTTTTAAGATATCCAAAAGTGCAACTACAATACCCCATTTCCAACCTAAAGAGATTACGGTATTAGATGCCCCTGCATTACCTCCCCCAAGAGTTCTAATATCAACCTTTAAAAAGGTTTTACTCAGAATGTAAGACCATTGCAAACATCCAAATATATAACCAATGATTATTACGATAAAATAAGATTTCATTTTTTTCACCTCCATATATATTATATCATATAAGATATTTTAAGAATATTTCTAGATTATGTCAATATGCCTATACCGTTTAAGTTTGAAATATAGTATAATTATGTTATAATAAGTAAATTTATGGAGGAATTAATATGAAAATGTTTATGAGTGATAATAATTCAGGAGTGCACCCTAAAATAATGGAAGCAGTAATAAAAGCTAATTTTGAACACGACTATGCTTATGGTAATGACAAGACTACAAAAGAAGCTATAGATAAGATAAAAAATCTATTAGAAAAAGATGTAGATGTATATTTTGTCACTACAGGTACAGCAGCCAATGTAATTGGCCTTAGTGGTCTTTTAAAGTCTTATGAGGCAGTTGTTTGTGCTGATACATCTCATATAAATGTAGATGAATGTGGTGCTTTTGAAAAGTTTAGCGGATCAAAAATATTATATGTACCAAATCAAAATGGAAAAATTGATAAAGAAGATGTAAAATCATTTCTTCATTCATTAGGTGATGAGCATCAATCTCAACCTAAGATAATTTCAATAGCTCAAACAACGGAGACCGGAACATTGTATTCTATAGATGAAATAAAGGAATTGGCTGATTTTGCTCATGAAAACAATATGTTACTCCATGTAGATGGAGCAAGAATATCAAATGCAGTCGTAGCGTTAAATACTACTTTTAAAGAAATGATAACAGATACGGGAGTAGATTTATTATCATTTGGAGGCACTAAAAATGGAATGATGATCGGTGAGGCAATAATTTCATTAAATAAAGATTTAAGCAAGGCTTTTAAATTTTATAGAAAACAAGGTATGCAACTATTATCTAAGATGAGATTTGTATCTGCCCAATTTATCCCATATTTAAATGAAGAACTTTGGAAGGAAAATGCATTAAACTCAAATAATATGGGTAAATACTTTGCAAAAGAGCTATCTCAATTTAAGGAAGTAAGATTAAAAAATGAACCTGCGACAAATATGATATTTGCATATATGGATAAGGATTTAGTTAAGGCTTTACAGGAGAATTTTGCTTTTTATGTAATGGATGAGGAAACAGGTTTGATTAGACTAGTCACATCCTTTGATACTAGTATAGAAGATATAGATAGTTTTATTAATTGTATAAAAAACACAATAGCTAATAGATAAAATATAGTATTCACAATTAATATAATGTATACGACAAAAAGGATGATAATATGAAACTTCCAATGAAAAAAAATATTTTAATATTCGTTACAGTATTAACTTTGGTTTTTATTCAAGGTATATTTGTAGATGAAGGAAATGCTATAACAAAGGAAGAAATAAAGATCATCAGATTTGCAGGAGATGAAAATCATCCACCCTATGAATATATAGATGAAAATGGAAATTATAGGGGATATAATATTGACATAATTAATGCGATTGCCCATGCTGCAGGTCTATATATTGAAATCATACCAATGGAGTGGAATGATGCAATATTAGCATTGGAAAATAATGAAGTTGATAGTTTGATTGGTATGTCTCAAACTGAAGACAGATTAAAGAAGTACAAGTTTACTTCACCTACCATAATTAATGAGCAAGTAATATTTGTTAATAAGGATACAGTACATATCAATAGTATAGAGGATCTTTCAGGTTTGAAAGTGTCATATCAAAAGAACGATTTAAACGAGTCTTTTATACATGATATTCCAAATGTTATAGCACTTCCAGAAAAAGATTTAGAAGATTGCTTATTTGAATTAGCTAATAATGAGGTAGATGCAGTATTAGGAAATAGGGTAGTAGGGATATTTCATCTACAGAGAAATAAGCTGACAGATAAAATTATGACAGTAGGAGAGTCTATTACTTCAGTGAAATATGGACCAACTGTTTTAAAGGATAACCAAGAGCTACTTAATACTTTGGAAGAGGGCCTTGAGCAAATCAAGAAAAACAAAACCTTTGATAGGATATATGGAAAGTGGTTTGGTGAAGATCTAGGCTATATAAAATTGCTGATTAAAGACTATAAAAATGAAATAATGATCCTTGCAATTCTTATTGGGTTAGTTGTTTTATTTTTATATCTATATAATATTAGGCTTAAAAAGCAAGTATTAAAGAGGACACAAGAACTTGAACAAGCAAATGATGACTTAATAGTAAAACAAAAAGAAATTTACAACCTTGCATATAATGATTCTATTACATCATTGCCTAACAGAATATATTTCGTAGAAGAATTAAATGGAATATTGGATAATATTAAAGATGAAGTGGATTCATTTGCAGTATTTTTCTTGGACATAGATAGATTTAAACATATTAATGATACATTAGGACATCATGTGGGAGACCATATACTTAACTTATTGGGAATAAGACTTAGTAAGTTAGTTAAAGATTTGGATATTGTAGCCAGGGTTGGAGGAGATGAGTTTTTCATATTGATGAAAGGAATTAAAGATGAAAGTGAAATAGTATCTCTAGCAAACTCTATCTTAATGGATTTTAAAGAGCCATATTATATTAGAGATTATGAACTATATTTGACCACAAGTATTGGGATAGCCATTTATCCTGATGGAGGGGTAGATACACAAGCGCTACTTATGAATTCTGACTTAGCATTATATAAAGCAAAGGATCTTGGTGGGAATTCCTATTATATTTATGGTGATGAAATTTCTTCTGAGGGATTAGAGAAGATGGTATTATTAAATCAACTTAGACAAGCATGTGATAACGATCAACTAGTATTGCACTATCAACCACAAATAGAGATAAAAACGGGTAAGATTGTGGGCTTAGAAGCTTTGGTTAGATGGAATAATCCAGATAAGGGATTACTATATCCAGACAAATTTATAGCCTTGGCTGAAGAGACTGGACTAATAATTCAAATGGGAGAATGGATATTGAGACAGGCTTGTATGCAAGCAAGAGAATGGATTGATCAAGGAAACGATATTATAATGTCTGTAAATATTTCAGCAAAACAATTTCAACATAAGACTTTTGTGAAGGAATTAGTAAGTATACTTATTGAATCTGGATTAGAACCTAAGAACCTTACACTAGAGATTACAGAGACCATAGTAATATCAGATATAGAGTATACCTTGAACATCTTGGATATGCTAAAGAATTTAGGAATTGGAGTTGCCATAGATGATTTTGGTACAGGCTATTCAAGTCTAAGCTATCTAAATGAAATGAGCGTAAATGAACTTAAAATTGATAGATCCTTTATTTCTGATATAGAGAAAAATCATAAAAATAAGATGTTAGCTAATACCATAATAATATTAGCAAAGCAAATTGGCTTAAAGGTAACTGCTGAAGGTGTTGAAAATCTAGAGCAATTAACTATACTAAAGGAAATGGACTGTGATATTGCACAGGGATACCATTTCAGTAAACCTGTATCAAAAGAGAAAATAGATGAAATGATGAATTAAAAAAGCCCTATCTAAGGGCTTTTTTAGTATCCGAATGAGGAGTGAAGCATATTTACATTGCCTGTAGTTTCAAATTTCACATTAGAAATAAAATTCTTAGTTTCTTTATCGAAGCTATACTCAGTAAATTTTAAGCTTGCAGTACCTGTTTGAATTGTACTTACATAAAAATCATCATCTGATGTATATACATGGAATTTAATGGTACCTAGTTGAACATAGTCATCAAATAGTACATAGTCCTTATCCACACCTTCAACTAAAAGCTTCCAATTCTGTCCATCATCCCACATGATTTCACCCTTAGAATCTTTCTCTGCTGCAGTATATAGTGAAATAGTTTCTTCAGTACCATCTCCATCTATATCAAATATATAGGAGTCAAGTAAAGAAAGTTTGGCAACATCAACTTTGTTAGTTGCTTCAATAATAGTACCTTTTGGTTCTGACTCTAACTCTTCATCGCTAGGATCTTCCTGAGGATTTTCTTGACCTATTACATCTACAGGACTCTCTGGTTCATTAACTTTCTCCTTTGGTGTACAAGCAACTGCAACTGATAGAATTAACATAACTACTAAAAATAAGCTAAATTTCTTAATTGAATTTTTCATTTTATCACCATCCCTATTATTATAATACCATATTATTTATAGATAAAGAATTACGAATTTATTACAATAAAAGGGATAATATTAAATAGTATATTAATAATATGAAAATTGGGTAAGAAGAAGGATAGACTTAAGTTAAGGAGGATGTATATATGGATTGCAACTGTTTTAAAAGAGAAGGTAAAAATTGCATAGAAATAGTGCCAATCTTTAGTAGCCTAACTTATGATGAGATGATGGAAGTTGCCAGAATAACAAGAGAAAAGATTTTTGAAAAAGGCGAAATGCTATATATGGCAGGAGATAAGGGAGAAAAGCTCTTTGTAATTCACTCTGGAAGAGTAAAGATTACACGCTTTACAGATTCAGGGAAAGAACAAGTAATTAGGGTATTAGGACCTGGCGAGTTTATGGGAGAACTATCTCTATTTAGTCCATTACCTCTAACTGATAATGGTCAGGCTCTGTCAAAAACTGTAGCATGTATGATTGATGGAGGAAAGTTAAAAGAGTTAATGAAAAAATATCCGTCTATAGCATTTAAGGTCATGGAAGAGTTAAGCCAAAGATTGGATACAGCAGAAAATCAAATTGAAAATATTAGTCTACATGGAGTCGAAAAAAGGCTGGCAGAAGCTTTAATCAGAATGGCAAATGAAAGAGGAGAAATAACTCTGAAGATGAGTAAGGGAGATTTAGCTTCCTATATGGGTATGAGTCAGGAGACTTTAAGTAGAAAGTTAACAGCTTTTCAAGACATGGGAATTATAAAATTAATTGGCCATAGAAGAATAGTACTATTAGATATTGATGCACTAGAAGAAATAGAATAAAAAAACTTATGAAATACTCAAGATGAGAGGGATAATATGTGTACAGCTATTAAAATAAATTATGAAGATGCTTGTGTCATGGGAAGGACAATGGATTATGAAATTCCATTGAAATATAATGCAATCTATCTACCAAGAAAATACAATTTTTGTAATGATCTAATGGGAAATCCATTGTACTCAAAGTATAAGTCTTTGGGTATGTGCTTTGAAAATAGAATTCCACTGAAAGATGGGGTAAATGAATATGGATTAATAGGAATTACCAATGCTTTTTCGGGATTTAACCTTTACGCTAATGAAGTGAAAGCAGGAAAGATTAACATATCTAGTTTGACTTATCTCACCTATGCACTTGCAAACTACAAATCCGTAGAGGAATTAATTGAAGATTTACCAAATATTCATATATCTACTAAAGATCATAGAGGAGAAAATGCAATATCACCAGATTTTCATTTTATGTTTACGGATTCTACTAAGAGATGTATTGTTGTTGAACCTAAAAGAAGAGAATTGATATGCTATGAAAATCCATATGATGTAATGACTAATTCACCGGGTTTCGAATCTCATGTTAATAAGTTAAATAAGCTTATTGACTTAGATAAACTTAGTGATTTCAACTCCTCAAAGAATTTACCAGGAGGCTATGATCCTAATTCTAGGTTTATTAAAGCTTTTTACTTAACTAAAATGAATATAGAGTCCAAGGATTATAAGGAAGCCCTTTCTAATTCCTACAATATCTTGGCTGCAATGACTATGCCAAATGGATTTGTTAGAAATAAAAAGTATAATCAGACCACCTATACTAGATATATTTGCTCTTATGATACAAATAATAAACTATTAACTGTAAAATCTAATACAAATCCAAGGGTTTATCAATTGGGATTTGAAGATATAGAGGATGAGAATAAAAGACAAGATTTCTTCTTAGACTCAGATTTTATAGTAGAAAAGTTAAAATAATAACCTAAGTGTTAGAATCATAGGTAATAGGAAATGAAGTTAGCTAATGTATATAAGTAAAAAAGTGCGAACTGAGGATTATTAATATTTTATACGATGGGGGTATTTATTTTATGGTATGTATGATGTGTGAAAACCAAAAGAACATTGTGGCAGATCCTTACTTTATTATGGAACTTGAAACGGGATATGTAATTTTGGGATGGTATCAAAGGTTCAAAGGGTATACTCTCTTCAGTTGCAAAGAACATGGTCCGGAATTGCATAATTTAGAACATGATTTTAAAGTTAAATTCCTTGAAGAAATGTCTTTAGTCGCTGAGGCTGTTTTTAATGTATTTAAGCCAGACAAAATGAATTATGAACTACTTGGAAACGGGTGCCCTCATATTCACTGGCATTTATATCCGAGGGTAAAAGGAGATACTCCTATCAAAAGTTCGGTTTATCAATTACCAAATAGTGTACTATTTGACGAATCTACTAGACCAAATGAAGAACAGAGAAAAGAGTTGATTGAAAAGATTAGAACTGAAATTGTGCATCTACGTTCAAAATAAGCATTAAGCAAAGTAATTGTGTGTACGTTATATTTTATTTTTAGCGTCGTAACGGTAGATAAATGTGGAACTAATCTAAAGGAAGTGGTTGGCGTGAAAGTATATAGTTGGAAGAGACTTATTATTACATTAATATTTTTTATAATAGCGATTAAAGATTTAATGGCAGGAGATTCGTTAGCTATTGCTTATATTCCATTGTGGATTTATATTTTGATTAGAGGTCTATGGGCTTCACTTAATGAAGATGGTTTTACCAAAGACAAACTAAGTGAAGATATATACAAAAGGGTAGTTAGGGAACTATTTGGGAAATGGAGTTTTATTGGTCCTTGGGTAGGACTAATATTAATGATTTTTGCATTAATCTTGCTTAAGATTATGCCATCTCAAAAGTGGTTTCCAATCATTATTTCAATCATAGGTATACTGTATCAATTCGTATTTAGTAGATATGTGAATAAGGAGATAAAAAAAGAGAAAAAGAATTATTTTTTGTAATAATAGTTTAAAATTATTTAATTCGCATAATTTAAAAGATGTACATATCTTTTTATATAATTTTTGGGAGGTTAAACATGTTTTCAGATGTAGAATTAAAATTGAAAAGGAAAAATCAAATTTTGTTTACTCGTGAAAGCCAATGTTTACAGAACTTGATAGAATTGATACAATTACAAAATCATCGTACAATTGTAATGTGGGCATTGGATTGTGCAAAGCTGCCCTTAGGGCAATTTGAGTCAAAATATCAGAGTGAAAGCAGACCAAGAACCTGCATAGAACTTTGTGAATCTTGGGCAAGGGGTAAAATTAAAATGCCTATAGCCAAACAAGCAATTTTGGATTCACATGCAGTTGCAAAAGAAATTAATGATGCTGAATATGGTGCTCTATGCCATGCAATTGGCCATGCTTGGGCTACCGTGCATGTAGAAACACATGCCATGGGGTTGCCTATGTACGAGTTAACTGCATTAGTTTTAAAATATGGAAAAGATAACTTCCAAAAACCAGTTAGCGAAAAGATTAGCTATTATAAGGACCGTCTTCTATATTGGCAAGAAAGTAAAGATAAACTTAAATTGGATTGGGCTGATTTTTTATTAGATGATAGCAAACCTAACAAGGAAAGACTATTGTATGAAAAAAGAAAGTTAAAACATCAAAAGATGTAGCAGTAAGCTTTACTTCTCAATAGTTATTCATTATATAATAAGGAGGTTTGCAATGAAAAGGGTATTGATGTTAACAGTGGGACTGGTTCTATTAGTTTTTCTAGTAGTTTGCAGCAGTGAATCGGAGAAGAATATTTATGATGTATATACATTTGATGAAGTAAGCTATTTATCACCATTATCATCCTCAACCAAAGACTATGTAAATAGCCAAATGGAAGAAACAATATATGCTATTAAGGAGGATTTGTTCAAAATTGAATCTACAGAATATACCGTAGAATTCACTTCTCCTAAATATGTTAAAGAAGAAATTTCTAAGGAATCATCTTTATTATCGGATGTTTACACCTTTATTGGTAGTGATGTTGATTATCAGTATAGCATTTATGATAATGATGGAAACAAAAGCAAGTGGAGATTGTATGTTTCATCAGATAGCCTATGGATTGCTACATATAATGATAGTACCGCAAATGGTTCAGAAGTAATTATGTATATATATAGATTGTCAAAGTAATTTACATCATTGTCAAAATAAGCATCAGTTGTTTTAGATATTAGTAGTCTGAAATACATATAGATTGGGGTAATGTAATGGAGTATATGGGGGATAAAGAATACTGGGATAATAAATTTGCTATAAGAAGTGATAATCCTTTAAGTCCAGAAAAGTCAATAGTTGACAATGTAGAGTACTTTAAAAAAGGAAGCTTTCTTGATATAGCATGTGGTGATGGCAGGAATACTTTATTTTTACTTAATGAAGGTTTTAATGTTACAGGAGTAGACTTTAGCGGTAAAGCACTGGAACGACTAAAGATGTTTGCAAAAAGAAACAGTTATTTAGTGAATACAAAAGAAATTGATTTAACAGTACCAAATTCTTTAAATAATATTGGAATTTATGATAATATATTAATTAATCATTATAGATTAAATAAACAGCAACTTAAAGATATTGAAAGTCACATAACTTCCGAAGGTGTTTTATTTGTTTGTGGTTTTGGAAATAAACATAAAGCTGATTCTAAAATTAAAAAGGAAGATTTAATCCAACCATCTGACTTTGAATATATAACAAAGTCTTTTGAATTAATTAAGTATACTGAAAATCAAGATGATAGAGGCTTTATTGTTACTTATATTTTTAGGAAAAGATAAAATTAAGATATACTCATAGATAATTATATTTTGTAGATTATGGCGTAATTTATTTGCAGCAGAAGGAGGAGTATAGTTTGAAGAGGAATGGAATATATATACTAATTGGAGCACTTGTATTATCCCAATTTTCCTTATTATTAAGGATCAATAGACTGGAAAGTCAAACAGAATATACAAAAAATCAAATTAACAATTTAAGTAATGACCTTAGAAATGATATGAATGCAATCTATTCAAATGTTGATGATATGCTAAATAGAAAAGAAAGCCTTATTGAAATTAGTACTACTGAGATAGGAACTGTTAATAGAGATAATCTAACGGTGCCCATTACTTTTACTCTTACACCTAAAGAAGTTAGTGAAAATACAATGGTTAGCCTTGATTTCAATGGTGAGTTATTACCTATGAATAAAGCTGGTACTAGTTTTACTACTACTGTTGACCGTAGTATTTTTTCTGATGCATTACCTAATATTGTAATTGATGAAAAAGGTGTTAAAAAAACTATGGACGGGAAGCAAATTGGTATTATAGATATTAAGAATGAAATTTTCCCCAATATGTTTCCACGACTCCTTGGTCAAGCAAGCTATAGTGGTGGTACATATTCTAGGAGTGGAAATCTAAGTGTAGATACTAAAGAATCAAGTAAGGATATTAAGTTTACTAAGATAAGATTAGTTATTAAACTAGATGACAAGACAATCTCTGAAGAAGATATACCAAATGAAGTATTTGATTCTGGTTATGAAATAAATAAGAAGATCCCTCTAGGTGATGGTGAGGTATGTACTATGATAGTAATTGCAACAGATAATATAGGACTTGAACATCACTACACTGTAGACACTTGGATAGGGGGGTCTAAAATGCAAAGAGAACCATGGTTTGAGGATGAATATATATACTCTTCTGATGGCAAGTTGCTTTGGGAACCTGAATATACAAAATCGTATTAATAATGTAGCAAGGAAAATTAAACTCTGAAACAATGGTGGATTTTGTGGGTATTTGCGTCACAAGAAATATTTATAAGCAATACTATAAATAAGAATTTGAAAAGGAGACAGGATATGTTAGAGTTTAAATATGATATACAGTTATTGGTTGAAGGAGAGAACCTTGATGAAGATGTAATCAATGATTATTTTACAAATAATTTTAAAGGGGATTGCTTGCTGGCTGTTGGAGATAATAATTTGATTAAAATTCATTTCCATACAAATGAGCCTTGGAAGGTTCTTGAATACTGTTCTTCATTAGGAGAGATTTATGATGTTGTTATAGAGGATATGGAAAGACAATCAAGAGGTTTGCAAGGTTAAATTCCAATTTGTAGGGATGATTAAACGAATATAATTTCGAGTCTTAGTTATTATGTGTTTTTTATTAAATAAGTCGTTGTAGTTACCCAATGTAGTAGGATGCAATATCTATCTACCCTAATATTGTAAAATAGTAGACCTTAAGAGAAGGTATTCATATAATATAGTTATAGGAAAAATTTTGCTTCAGTATATATATAATATTGAGATTTATATAAGGGGGTTGAATGTATGAAGATTTTGTTTTGGCCTTTTACATTAGCGTGGAAATTAACTGAAAGCATGATAAAGCTTACAGGTAGATTAGTGGCAGTAGTCCTAGGACTTATAGTTTTAGGTGTTGGTATTATGTTAAGTATAACTATTATTGGAGCAATTATAGGAATACCACTTATTCTAATAGGAGTTTCTTTGATAATAAGAGGGATTTTCTGATATTCATTTACATCAAGAGTAGGGAGTACTATAATTTAAATAAGAAAAGTGATGAATTTATCAATATTCATCACTTTGATTTTGTTTTTTTGCTATTTTATATACTTTGCTTCTAATTCCTCTAAAAGTGCAAGATACTTATCTTGTAGTCCAGCTTCAACGGCCATATCTTCTATTTTTTTACATTCATCTTCGATAAAAGATTTGCTGGTATCATTTAATGCATTTTCAGCAAATTTGTACATTGCCGTATTTTCCTTTTCTATATGCCTATCTAGCAAATCTGTATAACAGATTGCATTTGCTATGATATCAAGTCTTGCTTCATCATCACCAGTTTTAAGCTTCTCAAAGGCCTTTTCAAGATTAGTCATATAAAGTCTGCCATTATCATGCTCAATATACATACCAGTAATAGCCCCGGACTTTGCAAGCTTTTCAATTTCATTATTCATAGTAACAAATAAAATATCTTCTTCTTTACCATGATGATGTTTATCAGCATAAGTTCTTACGAAGTCAATAATCTTGGGTAAGTCATTTAAATCATAGTCTGATTTAGTCATTACTCTATAACAATAATTTCTTACTACTTTTAACATTCTCCTAATATTAGTATGCTCTTCTACCATTATTCTAATTGATTCCAATTTTCCCACCTCACTGTGTATTTTGTCATCTATATTTTACCCAGACATAAATATTTATAACTTTATTATAAGGATTTGTTAATATTATGACGACCTGGGTATAAGTAGTAAGGAAAGAAAAAAGGAGGAATAGTATGCAATTTATTATTTTATTTATTGGATTAATAGCTTATGTAGTCATTGACAAAGCTATAAAGAACAAGCAGAAAAAGAAAGATGATGACAATGTATATGAGATTAATCCTAAAGCAAAGAAAAAGTTTAATTTCGGGATAAATACCAAGCTTATATGGACTACAATCATTGGCATTTTAGTCATAGTAGCTTTATTAACCAGTTTTTATACTGTAGATCAAACTGAATATGCCGTACTCACTACATTTGGAAAACCAAGTACAGATATAATTGGATCAGGACTTAAATTCAAATTACCTTTTCCTATTCAAAATGTACATAAGTTGTCAAAGGAAACATTTTCATTAACATTAGGCTATAAAGAAGTAGGTAGTGATATAGTAACAAACGAATCTGAATCTAAGATGATAACAGGAGATGAAAATATTATATTAGCTGACTTGGAAGTCCAATGGAAAATTGTGGACCCTATAGCATTCCTGTATAACACTAACAATCCAGAAACTATTTTATATAATGCCACTTCTTCATCTCTAAGAAATGTAATAGGTAGTTCTACAGTTGATGATGCACTTACAGATGGAAGAACAAAAATAATAAATGATATAAGGGAAAATCTCATTGAATTGAGTAACAACTATGAGCTAGGTGTATCAATAATAAATGTAAACCTACAAGATGTGGACTTGCCTACAAATGAAGTAGATGCTGCATTTAAGTCAGTTACAGATGCTAGGGAAGAAAGAATTACAAAGATTAATGAGGCGACAAAATATAGGAATGAAAAGATAAATCAAGTAGAAGGTGAACAAGCTGCTATATTAAGTAGGGCAGAAGGGGAAAAAATCAGTACAATTGAAAAGGCTAAAGGTGATGTAGCAAAATTCAATGCTATTTATTCAGAGTATAAGATGAACCCTGAAATAACCAGATATAGACTAACCATTCAAGCATTAGAACTAGCTTATAAAGATGCTAATCTAATAATTGTAGATGATAGCGGAGATACAGTAAGATATTTACCTGTAGATAGCTTTTTGAAAAAGGGGGCAAATTAAATGGAAAATGAAAATTCACGAACTAAGGGACCTAATAATATAGTAAAGAAAGTTCTTTATGTTTATTTGCCTATATTACTAATTTTCATTACACTACTAAGCAATATCTTTGTAATAAAGCCAAATGAATACGGTATTATAAAACAATTTGGACAGATAGTAAAAGTAATCGATAGCGATGGACTGAAAATGAAGATGCCTTTTATTCAATCAGTTTCCAAATTACCACGACATGTACTTTTTTATGATGTACCTGCTACGGAAATAAACACATTTGATAAAAAAAGAATACTTGTTGACTATTATACATTGTGGAAGATAACCGATCCTATACAAATGTTAGAAACATTAAAAACAATAGATGGCGCAGAGGCAAGACTAAGCGATATTATGTATTCTAGTGTTAGAAATGAGCTTGGAAAATTGGAATACGGTGCAATAATCAATCCAGCAGATAATAATAGGGGTAGTATAGATTTAGTAGTGCAACAAAATATTAATGAGACACTTAAAAGCAATTCAAATGGAATTGAAATAGTAGATATTCAAATGAAGAGAATTGATTTACCAGAAAGTAATGAGCAATCTGTATATAAAAGAATGATTTCTGAGAGAGCAAGTAAAGCTCAAGAATATTTATCTCAAGGTGATTCAGAGAAAACTAAAATCATGGCAAATGCAGATAGAGAAGTAGCTGAATTAATAGCAAAAACTAATTCGCAGGCTCAAGAGATAATAGGGGAAGGGGAAAAAGAAGCAGCTAAGACTTATAATGATTCATACGGCCAAGATCCTGAATTCTTCAAGCTGTATACTACATTAAATTCTTATAAGACTTCAATAGATAATGAAACAGTTATTATGATTCCTATTAGTTCACCATATATTAAATATTTAATGGGAGAATAATCATAAGTGGGAATTATTTCAAAGGGATTGGGTATTAATTATATAATAGATAAAATTAATAAGGAGGTAATAAGATGAGTTTTAAAATAACAGATAAGGTAACATGGGTAGGTAAGATTGACTGGGAGCTAAGGCGCTTTCATGGTGATGAATATTCAACAGACAGAGGTTCATCTTATAATTCATACTTGATAAAAGACGAAAAAAATGTACTTATAGACACTGTATGGACTCCCTTTGCAGATGAGTTTATTGCAAATCTAAAAAAAGAAATTGACCTAAACAAGATTGACTATATAATAGCGCAACATGGAGAAGTAGACCATAGTGGAACACTACCATTACTTATGAAGGAGATACCAAATACTCCAATTTACTGTACAGCTAATGGAGCTAAAATACTAAAAGCACATTATCATGAAGATTGGAACTTTGTAGAAGTAAAGACTGGTGATACTCTGAATATTGGGGAATCAACACTAACATTTGTAGAAGCAAGAATGTTACACTGGCCAGACAGTATGATGACTTACATGAGTGGAGACAGTATCTTATTTAGCAATGATGCCTTTGGTCAACATTATGCATCAGACTTAATGTATAATGACCTAGTAGACCAAGGAGAACTATTCCAAGAGGCTATAAAATACTACGCAAATATACTTACTCCATTTAGTCCGTTGGTTACAAATAAAATCAAAGAAGTATTGAGTTTCAATTTACCATTAAATATGATAGCTACATCTCATGGAGTTATTTGGAGAGATAATCCAGCGCAAATAGTACACAAATATTTAGAGTGGGCAGATGCTTATCAAGAAAATCAAATTACAATAGTATATGACACTATGTGGAATGCAACAAGAAAAATGGCAGAAGCTATTGCAGAAGGAATTAGATCTGTAGATAATACAGTAACTGTTAAGCTATTTAATGCAGCTCATACAGATAAGAATGATGTTATAACGGAACTATTTAAAGCTAAAGCCATATTGTTTGGATCATCTACAGTTAACAAAGGTATTATGAATGCAACTGGTGGAATTCTTGAAATGATAAAAGGTATTGGGTTTAAGAATAAAAAAGCTGCAGCTTTTGGATCCTATGGTTGGTCTGGTGAATCTGTTGGAGTATTAGAAGAATCATTAAAAGCAGCAAAACTTGAAGTAATAGAAGGTGGAGCAAAAGAACTTTGGAATCCTGATACTCAAGCATTGGAAAGATGTAAGGAATTTGGAAAGAGTTTTGCAGAAAAACTATAGAAGATAAATAATCATGTATAGGGGCAGGTTTCTCCTTCCAATAAGATTGGAAAGAGAAACCTGCCCTTTCTTATTCTATCCGAAATTGCGGAAAACAGTTTGTCAAATGGGAAAATACAGGGTCTAAAATTCAGTAGAAATTATAGAAACATTAAGAATTAGTCATATATATTTTGGCATACTTATTGCTTATATAATAAGTAAAATCATTTTGTAGAGGGGATGTGTTTAAATGAGCAATTATATGTTTTCAGGATGTGATACTTTTAAGCTAGCAAAAAAATATGGGACACCTTTATATATAATGTCTGAAGATTATATTAAGGAAAGATGTAAGGAGATTAGAGAGGACTTTATAGAAAGATACCCTAATACAAGAGCTGTATATGCAAGCAAGGCATTTCTAACTAAGGAAATGGCTAGGATTATTAAAAGAGAAGGCATTGGAATGGATGTAGTATCTGGTGGAGAACTTTATACTGCAATTCAAGCTGATTTTCCCATGGAAGATATAATTTTTCATGGAAATAACAAGACTTCTGATGAAATAGAATTAGCAATTGAAAACAATGTAGGAAGAATAGTGGTTGATAACCTTAGAGAGCTTGATTTAATTGAAGAAATAGGAAGAAAATATAATAAAAAGACATATATATTATTTAGGATTAGTCCTGGAATAGAAAGTGATACCCACAAATATATTCAAACAGGTCAGGTTGATACTAAATTTGGTATACCATTGGATAATAGAACAATTAGTGAAGCCATGGAAAAGGTAATGAGCTTAGAATTTGTTGAATTACTAGGATTTCATTTTCATATAGGATCTCAAATTTCTGATAATAAAAATCATATTAAGTCAATTGACATAATGACAAAATTAATGAAAAAGGTAAAGGATGAGTACGGCTTTGTTACTAAGGAATTAAATACTGGTGGAGGATATGGTATACATTATTCCCAGGATGATAAGAGAAAGCCTTTAGCTTATTTTACAGATTCCATAATGGAAGAAGTTGAAGAAAAGTGCAAGGAATACGACTTAGAAAGTCCCTTGGTCATTATAGAACCTGGGAGATGGTTAGTAGGGGAGGCAGGGATTACTGTTTATACAATAGGAACTATTAAAGAAATTCCGGGAATACGGACTTATGTTTCAGTAGATGGTGGCATGCCTGATAATCCAAGGCCTAGCCTATATGAAGCTAAGTACGAAGGGATTATAGTGAACAAAGCAGATCAAGATTTAACTAAGACAGTAACCATAGCAGGTAAATGTTGTGAATCTGGTGATATTTTAATCTGGGATCTGAAGGTTCCAGAGATAGAGACTGGAGATATGTTGGCTGTATTATCAACAGGGGCCTATAATTATTCTATGTCAAGTAATTACAACAGAATTCTAAGACCACCTGTGGTGATGTTATCTGAAGGCCAAGATAGATTAATAGTAAAAAGAGAAACTTATGATGATTTACTAAGGAATGATGTATAGTATATAATAGAGTTAATATATTTTGGAGGAATCAAGGAATGGAATTAATATTGAGAGATACATTAGTTGAGATTAATCTTGATAATATAGTTTTCAATATTAAAAGCATTAGGAAAATGCTAGGTGATGATGTAGCCATAGCGGCAGTAGTTAAAGCTAACGGATATGGACATGGGGCAGTTGGAATAGCTCAAACCCTCATGGAAAATGGAGCAGACTATTTAGCCGTAGCAACTCTTAGTGAGGCTATAGATTTGAGAAAGAGTTTTAAAGACTATAAAATATTTATTATGGGACACACTCCAGACGAATATTTAGAACATGTTGTTAAAAATCATATAGTGCAGACAATATTTTCATATAAACAGGCTAAAATCTTAAATGAATTAGGTATAAAACACAGTAAAAAGCCTGTAGTCCATATAAAATATGATACAGGATTTAATAGACTTGGGTTTAAGGATTGTGAAGATAGTCTGGATGAAATAGAAAAGATTTGTAGACTAAGTAACATCAATGTAGAAGGAATCTTCTCCCATCTTGCACTGGCTGGTAAGGAAGAAGATAAGTTACAGTACAATAGATTCATGACTGCCATAGAAAAGCTAGAAAAAAGACGAATTGTATTTAAATACAAACATATAGAGGATAGTATATCAGCAGTTGATTATCCAGAATATAGAATGAATATGATTAGACCTGGTGCAATATTATATGGTATCAAGGGTTTTCATTATGGTACTTTAGATTTAAAACAAGCTCTGAGATTTAAGACAAAAATAGCTTATATAAAAAGACTCACTAAAGGTGAAGGTGTAAGCTATGATTACCTGTGGAAGGCTGAGAGAGATAGTGTAATAGGTACTCTTCCCTTTGGATATGCAGATGGCTACCCTAGAAATTTAAGAGACAAGGGATATGTTACAATTCATGGGAGGAAAGCACCCATAATAGGAATAATTTGTATGGATCAATGTATGGTTGACTTGACAGATATAGCAGAAGCAAAAGAGGGTGATGAGGTCATTATCTATGGCGATGGTTCAGATAATACATTAGACCTTCATACTGCGTCTCAATTAGCAGAAACAAACAAGAATGAAATAATCACAAGAATTTCTATGCGACCACCTAGAGTTTATATAAAAGATAATGAAATAGTAAATGTAATTAATTACATTGGATAAGGAGACTAAAATGAATATCAAAAAAAGAGTCGATGAATTGTTTCATGAACTTGTAGACATAAGAAGGGATTTCCATATGCATCCAGAGCTTAGTGAAAATGAAGAGAGAACATCTAATAAGATCTGCGAATATCTAAGCAAATGGGGTATTGAATATAAACAAGGTATTGCAAATACAGGAGTTGTAGCCATAATCCGAGGCAAAAATCAAGGGAAAACAGTTGCTGCAAGGGCAGATATAGATGCATTACCAATCATAGAGGAAAATGATATATCATTTAAATCAGTTAATAATGGAATAATGCATGCCTGTGGACATGATGTCCATACCACTATACACCTTGGAGTAGCAAGATTGTTTAAGGAAATGGAAGATGAACTTGAAGGGAATGTAAAAATATTTTTTCAACCTGCAGAGGAAACAATAGGTGGAGCAAAGAGAATGATTGAAGATAGATGCTTAAAGAATCCTGATGTTGACTATGCCCTATCATTGCATGTAATGCCCTATATGGATGTTGGTCATGTAGAGTTAAAATATGGGAAGATGAATGCAGCTACTAATGAGTTTAGTATAAAGATAAATGGTAAATCAAGTCATGCAGCTTATCCAGAGAAATCCGTTGATGCAATAGTCATATCTGGATATTTGATTACAGCCTTACAATCTTTTATAAGTAGAAATATTTCACCTCTAGAACCAGCAGTATTTACACTGGGACAAATACATGGAGGCATTAAGAATAACATAATAGCTTCAGAAGTTATTATGTCAGGTACATTGAGAACATTAGACCCAGAAACAAGGATATATGCTAAGAGTAGAATTAAAGAAATAGCAGAAAACACAGCAAAAGCACATGGGGCAAGTGCAATTGTTGAATTTGAGGAAGGATATCCTGCCCTAATAAATAATGATGAAGTCGTTGACGTACTTTATGAATCTGCAGAGAGAATATTAGGCAAGGATAATGTTCATTTTAAAGAATTCCCTAGTATGGGAGCAGATGATTTTTCTTTTTTCTGTAATGAAGTAAAAGGAGGATACTACAATTTAGGATGTGGCAATAAATCTAAGGGATGGACAGCAGCAATCCATAGTGACGAATTTATGGTTGATGAAGAATGTATTAAAATAGGAGTTATTTTACAAACAGAAACCCTAATTCAATTACTTAAAAAATAATTTATTAATGTAATTAAGGAGGTAGTAAAATGAAGGTATATATTAGTGTAGATATTGAAGGTATAACTGGGGTCACCAACTGGAATGAAACAGAACTAGGCCACAGTGAATATGCTTGGGCAGCTGAGCAGATGACAAAGGAAACTATAGCAGCATGTGAAGCAGCAATAGAGATGGGTGCAAAAGAAATAGTCATAAAGGATGCCCATGATTCAGCAAGAAATATTGATATTAATAGACTTCCAAAAGAATCAATCATAATAAGGGGATGGACTTCTTCGCCAGAATCCATGATGGCAGGCATAGATGAAACTTGTGATGCCACAATTTTCATTGGATATCATTCAGCTGCAGGCCAAAATGGAAATCCACTAGCTCATACTATGGATTCTACAAAACTAACATATACTAAAATAAATGGCAAACTAGCATCTGAATTTACAATGAATGCCTTGATATCAGCATACTATGGAGTACCAGTAGTATTTTTATCTGGGGATAAAATGCTTTGTGAGGATACAAGGGAGTTAGTTCCAAATATTGAAACTGTTGCAGTAAAATGGGGAGAAGGTGGGGCTACATTTAATACGCAACCAGATTATGCATGTGAATGCATAAAGAATGGAGTAAAGGAAGGGCTTAGAAAAATCAAGGAATGCAAGATAGAATCGCCAAAGGAATTAATATTAGAAATCAGATTTAGGGAACATCAAGATGCAAATAGAGCAAGATATTATCCCGGAGTTAAGCTTATAGACGATCATACAGTAGAGTATGTAGCGAAGGATATCCAAGATTTGATGACAGCAAGGATGTTTATACAATAATATTCCATTTAATAGGACTACCTTAATAGACACCAAAATGATACAATATAGTATAATACATTTCTAAAGGGTGATTATATGTCTTTCAATTCAGAGTCTTATGTGAAAATGTTTACTGACATGATGTCTGAAGGTTTTATTGTAATAGATAGGGAAGGAAAAATACAAGTTTATAATGATAAAGCTAAAGAAATATTTGGCATAAGAGATGATCAGCAAATTAACCAGGAAAAAGGGAAAATTAGTAATGGAGATATAGTCATTATTGCAGATAATTCCATAGGTCAAGATGATGGGAAAATGGATTCTAATTCTTTAAAAGTACTAGGTATTAAGGATAAGGATATAGACATAGGAGATTCACTAATTGCCATCGGTATGTTTAATAAAAAATCAGTAGATGAACCTGTATTCAAGCTTCTAAAAAAAGGGCACAATGAAGAATTTTTGAGATTAGAAACTACATTTTTAGGAATTGATATAGAAGTAGAAATAGATTTTGCAAGTAAGATTATATCCATCAAGGTAAGAGATGAAGAGTACATCATGAATTACATCAATGCAATAGGGCATATGGTAATTTTAGATAAGGATACAAAGATGATGAAGTTTTACCAATCCCAGGGATATACAGCTAGGGGAGAGAGTATTAACGATATATTAAAGGGCAGCCAATATAGAGCCAAGGGAAAAGATACTGAGAATCTAGATGTAATTGGTAGAAATATTTTTGAAATTCATAAATCTGATTCAATTATTCAGCAATTTTATGAAGCTGCTAAGGGAAAGGATATTTCTTACATAGATGAGTTTGAAGAAATAAATGGATTCCCAACTATGTGTACCCTTTTACATGTAGAAGATAAAGGGCAAAGAATAGGAGCTGCTTTAAAAGTAGAAGATATTTCTCAAATAAAAACAGTTATAGCTGAAAGGGATAATGCTATTAAGGAGCTTGAAAAAGCAGCAGAGCAGCTATTAGAGGGAGAAATATTAAACAAGACTTTTCCAAGCTTTGTTGGAAACAGTCAACAAATAGAGCATGTAAAGAAAATGGCTTTGAAAGCATCTAAAACTAATTCAAATGTATTGATATTAGGAGAAAGTGGAACAGGAAAAACCATATTGGCTAAAGCGATCCATGAAAATAGCAAGCTTAAGGATAAGCCTTTTATACATGTAAATTGTGGTGCAATACCTGAAAATTTATTGGAGTCCGAGTTGTTTGGATATGAAAAAGGTGCATTTACTGGAGCTAGAAATGATGGAAAGAAAGGCTTCTTTGAAATTGCTAATGGAGGAACCATATTTTTAGATGAAATTGGTGATATTTCTCAGAACTTACAGGTTAAGTTATTGCAAATAATTCAAGAAAAGAGTTTTTATAGAGTAGGTGGAACAGAAAAAGTTACAGTAAATATTCGCATTATTGCTGCCACTAATAAAAATTTAGAAGAAGAAATGATAAAGGGTAATTTTAGAGAGGACTTATATTATAGAATCAATGTATTTCCCATCTGGATACCACCATTAAGGGAAAGAAAGCAAGATATAAATTTATTGATAGAACTTCTATTACCTAGAATATGTGAAGAAATAGGCTGTGAAAATAAGAGAATTTCCTCTGAGGCAATTAATTTAATATTAAAATATGATTGGCCTGGCAATATAAGAGAGTTAGAAAACATACTAGAAAGAGCAGTAAACTTAGCTGAAGGAAATAATATAATTTCTAAGCATATAACCTTAAAAATAGATAGACACAAAAGTATGGACCATAGCATTTTACCTTTAAGACAATTCTTAGAAGAACAAGAGAAAATAGCAATTGAAAATACATTATCTTTCTATGGCGGAGATAAGAAGAAGGCAATAGAGGCTTTAAATATAAGCAAAACAACTTTTTATGAAAGGATAAAAAAATACAACATAGAGTAGCTTAAGTCAAAATTATGTTTATTAGCCTTAGACAATTAACCTTATTTGGTTTTTATAAGCTAATGATAAGATAGGGGGAAATATGAAAGAGAATAATATCCAATATGTTAAGTTAAGTAATGGTAAAATTATAAGACAAATAGAAGGACTTGTTTTATTAACTGATTTAGATGATAGCTTTATTATTGATTTAAAATATGCTACTGCTGATAACTTCTTTGAAAAGTGTTTTTATCCAGTAAAGGTATGTGCTATACGAAGAGAAACTGGGGAAAAGTTAGTAAAAGCCAACAATATATTCAAAGAAAAAGGCTATTCTATAAAAGTTTGGGATGCATATAGACCACTTAATATACAAAGAGCATTTTATGAAGCATATCCAAATACTCCTTTTGTGGCAAAGCCACCTGATAAACCAATTACATCAGGTTTTCGTCCAAGGCACAATAACGGAATGGCAGTAGATATAACATTAGTAGATAAGGATGGCAAGGAACTTGAAATGCCTAGTGAGTTTGATGATTTTACAGAAAAAGCATCACCAACATATGAACATATGACTTTAGAAGCAAGAAAAAATGTAAATTTCCTCATGGAAGTTATGTTGGGTTTAGGATTTGAAATTCACCAAGGGGAATGGTGGCATTTTGTAGATAGTATAGAAACTCCTAATCCATATTTAGATATAGCTTTAGAAGAATTTTTATGATGCAGCAACAATTAGCCTTTTTCCTAAAATTCGGAAGCTGTCCGGATTTTGGAAAGAAGATTAAAAGTATTATAATATATAACAAAGAAGATATTATAATAACTTGAGATATATAGCTTGAATCATAGATGGATATATATTACCTAGATTACGAGAATTCGGAAAAACAAAATTGCACCGCTTAGAATAATCAGATTATTCTAATAAAATTGTATTATCTAAACTTTGCAAATATGCAATTCATTAAGTCTTATTGGAATTTTAGGATTAAAATCTTAAAATGGCATAATTCTTGCAATATTATATAAATAATGCAATCATAGCATGAATTTTGATAATCAATAAATATAATATAGTGAGCAAGTGTAATCTTGTTAAGGAGGTTGATAAATTTATTGCTTATGAAGAAAACTTCAAGTATTAAGAGTATGGTGTAAGCTTTGTAAAGAAAGCAATGAAATTTAAGAATGAAAATTGAGGGGGAGAAATATGAAAAGATTAGTAGCTTTAATGATGGCTATAATGATTATCTTGGTAGGTTGCTCAAAACCAACTACTACACCAGATGGTGATAAGCCAGGTAAGAAGGTAGAAGAAACTAAGCCACAAGAGTATTCAACTGTTTACTCAGGAGAAATTACTACTCTAAATTATTTAGTAACTGCAAGTGCAAATGAATTTGCCTTAGCTGCAAATATGGTTGATAACTTAATTGATTATGACAAATATGGGGTAGCAATACCTAGTTTAGCAACTGAATGGAGTAGTTCGGATGATGGATTAGTTTGGACTTTAAAAATCCGTCAAGGTGTAAAATGGCTTACTCATGAAGGTGAAGAATATGCAGAAGTTAAAGCTAAAGATTTTGTTGATTCTGCTAGATACTTATTAAACCCTGCTAATGAATCACAGACAGCAAATATATTCTACTCAGTAATAAAAAATGCAGAAGAATTCTATAATGGTGAAGTAACCGATTTTGAACAAGTAGGGGTAAAGGCAATTGATGATTATACACTAGAGTATACTCTAAAACAAAACACACCGTATTTCCTTTCTATGCTAAATTATGTTTGTTTCCTACCTGTTAATGGAGACTTCTTAGAAGAAGTTGGAGATAGTTTTGGAACGGATAATAGCTTTTTCTTATATAATGGTGCATATATAATGGAAACTTTTGAGCCGCAGACTAGAAGAATTCTAGTGAAGAATGATAAATATTGGGATAAAGACAATATATTCATAGACAAGATTAAGATGACCTATAATCAAGAGGCTGCAACACTATCACCAGAATTGTTTTTACGTGGGGAAATAGATTATGCTGATATATCTGCTTCATTAATTGAAGAATGGATGAAGGATCCAGCTAAAAAGGATTTAGTTAGACCAAATAGAACTAGTTTTTATACTTTTTTCTATGCCTTAAATTTTGATCCTCAATTTGATGCTGCATTTGAACCAGATAATTGGAAGATTGCTGTAAATAATCTTAATTTCCGTAAATCATTGTTCCATGGATTAGATAGAATATCTGCCATGACAACTTCAGAACCTTATAATCCAGCACAAAAACTGTCAAATACTATTACACCAAAGAGTTTTGTTGACTTAGATGGAGTAGACTACACTCAATTGGGAGGTCTAAAGGAATTCGCAAGCAATGATTCATTCAATGAAGCATTGGCAAAGGAATACAGAGATAAAGCTATGGAAGAATTAAAAGGAAAAGCAAGTTTCCCAATAATAGTATATATGCCATATAACTCTGGTGGAACTGAATTGGCAAACCGTGTTCAAGTAATAGAACAGCAAATGGAAAATTTACTTGGTAAGGATTATATAGACATTCAAATAGATGCGAAACCACCTACAAACTTCTTATCAGAAGTAAGGCGTTCAGGAAAATATGCATTCTTAGAATGCAACTGGGGTCCTGACTATGCAGACCCTGAAACATATACTGGTCCATTCGCACCTGGCGGAACTTATAACTTCCCAGAGAAAGTAGAAGGATATACTGAAGCTAATGGAGAAAAGACATATACAAATTTAGTAGATAAAGCTAATGCAGAAGTTTTAGACATTGACAAGCGCTATGAACTATTTGCTGAAGCAGAAGCATTTTTAATAGGAGAAGCATTTGTTATACCATATGCACTTGGCGGTGGAGGCTATGCAGCTTCTAGACTAAGTCCATTTGAATCACAGTATTCACCATTTGGAGTATCATCAGAAAGATACAAAGGACAAAAAATATTGGAAAAACCTATGAACTCAGAAGAATTCAAAGCATTACTTCCAATTTGGGAAGCAGAACGTACTGAAGCACTAAAGAAGAGTAAATAATACTATAGGACCTAAGGGTTGCTTTGTGGTAATCCTTAGGTCTAAATAATAAGATACTATAGCTTAATAAAAGTATTTAGACTAATACATAGTTCAAGGATATTTGATTTTTCTTGATTTTTCTTAATACTTAATATAGTTGACATAAAGAGAAGAGGGGGAAAAAAATGCTAAAATATTCCATTAAGAGACTATTACAATCCTTGCTTACCCTATTTATAATAGTTACAGTAGTCTTTCTTCTTATGCGATTATTGCCGGAGGAAGGATATTTCGGTGCATCCTATGAAAAGCTAGATGAAAATCAAAGAGAAGCTATACTGACTAATATGGGTCTTAGGGATCCTATGCATAAGCAATTAATTGGATTTTATAAAGATCTATTAAATGGTGACTTAGGTAAATCCATTACATTTAGACCTAAGGTTCCTGTTTTAGATATTATAAAAGATAAAGTACCATATTCCTTATATTTTGGATTAGGTGCCATAGGGATATCTCTATTACTTGGAGTATCTTTGGGTATAGCCATGGCTAGAAATAAGAATAAATTCTGGGATAAGTTAGGGACAGGATATGTTGTCTTTATAAGAGCGGTACCAGCTGCAGTATATTTTTTATTTTTGCAATTATATGTAACAGGTATTTTTAAATTACCAATGTTGTTTGACATAGATAAGCCTAAAACATGGATATTACCAGTAATATCAATGTCCTTAGGAGGAATTGCAAGCTATGCTATGTGGATGAGACGCTATATGGTAGATGAGCTAAATAAAGATTATGTCAAATTAGCTAGAGCCAAAGGCTTAAAAAGCAAACAAATAATGGTAAAGCATGTATTTCGTAATGCATTCGTACCAATGGCACAATACTTACCTTCTGCAATACTTTTTACTATAGCTGGCTCAATATATATTGAATCACTATATTCGATTCCTGGTATGGGTGGATTACTTGTAGAAGTAATTAAAAGGCAAGATAACACTTTAGTGCAAGCCTTAGTACTTGTATACTCATCAATAGGTATCGTTGGATTGTTTTTAGGAGATATACTGATGGCCTTATTTGATCCTCGTATAAATTTACAGAAAAAAGGGGGCGCTAGATAATGGGGAAAGGTGTAGTAAATAAATTAACTGATTCTATAAACGAAGATTTGTTCCAGTTTGCAGAATACAATGAAGAAGAAGCTAAACGTGGAGGTTATTCAAACTACTCATATTGGCGTTCTACTTGGCAGGTTTTTATAAAAAATAGATTAGCTGTTTTCCTATTAACTCTAATGGCCGTAATATTGGTATTCACTATAATTCAACCTTATTTACCTAATCAAAAGTCACCAACTGAAATTCATATAAACCCTGAAACCAGGTTGCCACTTGCAAACAATTCTCCTAGTTCAGAGCATTGGTTTGGCACCAACTCAATTGGTCAAGATCTTTGGTCCCGTATATGGAATGGGTCTAGAACATCCTTGATGATAGGTATAACAGTAGGTATTTGGGAGGCTGTTATAGGCATTACTGTAGGCGCCATGTGGGGATATATAAGATGGCTAGATAGGCCAATGACTGAGATATACAATGTAATTAACAATATTCCTAAAACAATAATATTAGTTCTAATGACTTATATAATGAAGCCTAGTTTATATACTATGATCATTGCCATGGGATTAACATCCTGGATTGATATGGCTCGTTTTGTACGAAATTTGACTGTTATCATTAGGGATAGAGAATATAATTTAGCATCAAAATGTTTAGGTACTCCTACAAGGAGGATAATTGCCAAAAATCTACTTCCATATTTGGTTTCAGTTATTATGCTGACAATTGCATTATCTATTCCACAGACTATAGGTTATGAAGTATTCCTAACTTATATAGGTCTTGGTTTACCTGTAAGTATTCCATCACTTGGTAACCTAATAAATGAAGGAAGATCCCTTATGATGGTTGCATCTCAAAGGTATCAATTAATATTTCCCTCAATAGTTATTTCTATAATTACCATTTCGTTTTATATGATGGGGAATGTTTTTTCTGATGCAGCAGACCCTAAAAACCATGTATAGGAGGTGCACTATGGACGATAAAAAGATCATATTATCTGTAAAGGATTTAGTAATTAAATTTAAATTAAGAGGAGATACATTAACTGCCATAAGAGAAACTTCTTTAGATTTATATGAGGGAGAAAGCTTGGCCATAGTAGGGGAGTCAGGATCAGGAAAATCAGTTTTCAATAAGAGTTTTATGGGACTACTAGATGGTAATGGATGGATAGACTCTGGAAGTATAATGTTTGACGGTGAAGATATTTCAAATTATAAAACAGAGAATGATTGGATAAATATTAGAGGAAAAAAAATTGCTATGGTGTTTCAAGATCCTATGACTTCATTAAATCCTTTGAAAAATATAGGCAAGCAAGTACAAGAAGCTGTTGAATTGCATCAGGGCTTAAAAAATGAAGAGGCAAAAAAGAAAGTGCTTGAACTATTAACCGATGTAGGTATCCCTGACCCTGAAAGAAGATATAAGCAATATCCTCATGAGTTTTCAGGAGGTATGAGACAGAGGGTTGTCATAGCCATAGCCATTGCTTGTAATCCAAAGATATTAATTTGTGATGAACCTACCACAGCTTTAGATGTAACTATACAGGCTCAAATATTAGATTTGTTAAAAAATCTTAAAGAAAAATATCAATTAACTACAATATATATTACCCATGACTTGGGAGTTGTAGCTAATGTTGCAGATAGAATAGCAGTTATGTATGCAGGTGATATAGTTGAGATAGGTCAATGTGAAGAAGTATTCTACAATGGACAGCATCCATATACTTGGGCACTACTATCGTCACTTCCACAATTGGGAGTAAAAGGGGAGGATTTATTCTCTATAAAGGGTACTCCACCAAATTTATTCTATGAGATTAAGGGAGACGCTTTTGCGCCTAGAAATCCTAGAGCCCTAAAAATAGACTTTGTTGAGAGACCGCCATATTTTCAGGTAAGTCCTACACATAAAGCAAAGACATGGCTACTAGATCCACGGGCTCCAAAGGTAAATCCACCTGAATCCATAAATATATTAAGACAACAGTGGGAGGTTAGAAATAATGCCTAATAACCAAAAAGAAGTCTTATTAGAGGTAAAAGACCTAAGGGTAGAATTTGGAAAAAGAAAGAAAAATAAATTTGTAGCAGTGGAAGATGTAAGTTTTAATATTTATAAGGGAGAAACCTTTGGACTAGTAGGAGAGTCTGGTTCTGGAAAGACCACAATAGGGAGAGCCATTATACGACTCAATGAAACAGCCGGGGGAGAAATAATATTTAAGGGAAAGAAAATCAATGGAAAAATAGATAAGGAATTAGATAAAGAGGTAACTAAGAGAGTTCAAATGATATTCCAAGACCCTATGGCTTCCCTAAATGAAAGAGCAAAGGTAGATTATATTGTATCTGAAGGACTATACAATATAAAAAACTATAAAGATGAAGAAGAAAGAAAAGAAAAAGTTGAAAAGGCATTACTAGATGTTGGATTGTTGCCTGAGTTTCTCAGCCGTTTTCCACATGAGTTTTCAGGAGGTCAAAGGCAGAGAATAGGCGTTGCTAGGGCTGTAGTTATGGAGCCGGAACTGATTATAGCTGATGAACCAATATCAGCGCTTGATGTTTCTATTCGTGCCCAAGTACTTAATTTATTATCAGAATTACAAAAGAGCAAAGGATTAACATATTTATTCATTGCTCATGATTTATCTGTAGTCCGCTTTATTACAGATAGGGTAGCTGTAATTCACAAGGGTAAAATAGTAGAGCTAGCTGAAACTGAAAAGCTTTATATGAACCCATTACATCCCTATACAAGATCTTTGCTTTCAGCAATTCCATTGCCTGATCCAAGGAAAGAAAAAGAAAAAGTACTAGAGGTCTATGATCCTAGTTGTCATGATTATGAAAACAACCCACCAAAATGGGTAGAAATAGAAGCTGAACATTTTATCTTAGCTAATGATAAAGAAATAGAAGAATATATGAATATCCTAAATAAATAAAGGCTTAAAGGTTTAGCATAGTAAATAATTCTATGACCGGGGGAGTCTGTGTGTTTAAGAAACTAATAATTTTGTTAACGGGGGTGGCACTATTGCTTAGTGGTTGCAACAAGATTGAGATATCAAAGGAAGTATCTTATTCAGATGGATTAATCATTAATAGACAAGAAGATTTTAAAATTGGAGAATATGAAAATGTTAAGATAAATGATAAGAGTGAAATAATCTTAGAAGATTCAGCACTTTATGGAAAATACATTTCACCTGTTATAAATACAGAAGAGTTCGAGGAACTGGTAGCTTCATGGAATGTAAATACACCAAAAGAAACTGAAATTGAATTATCTATTCAAGTGAAGATTGAAGATGAATGGAGTATGTGGTTTTCATATGGAAAGTGGTCTGAAAGCCAATATCGAGGAAGTGTAAGCAATCAAAGTGATAGGATGGCTAATATGTCAATTGATACATTAGAAGTTCTTTTAGAAAAAGGTGCTCATGCTGTTAAATATTGTGTAGAATTAACACGGAAAGAACCTGATACACCTAGTCCAGAAGTAAGAAATGTATTTCTAGCTCTGAAGTTAATAGAAGAAACTAAGAAGGTTTTTGCTGAAGATGGGAATTATCTAGTGGAACTTGATGTTCCAGAAAGAACACAGATGCTAATACCAAATATAGGAAATGTTATATGTAGCCCTACTTCATTATCCATGGTACTAGAGTATTATGGATACGATATGGATACTGAAGAAGTAGCTAAGAAAGTATTAGATAAAGAAGCAAATATATATGGAAATTGGTCATTTAATGCTTCTTATGCAGGTACAAAGGGACTTGATGCTTATGTTGCTCGTTATACATCAGTAGATGATATAAAAGAAAAAATATCAAAAGCTATACCTGTTATTGCATCTATAAAGACAAAGTCTGAAGATATATTGATAGGTGCGCCTCAAACTTATCCAAGTGGACATCTTATAGTAGTTAGAGGATTTACAGTAAAAGATGGGGAAGAATATATAATCGTTAATGATCCTGCAGCTCCAGAGTTAGAAACAGTGCGTAGAGAATATCAGCTATCAGGATTTGAAAAAGCATGGAGCAAGATAGTATATATTCTAAGCCCAAGATTAGAATAAGGGTAATTAAATATAGATTAATAATTATTAAAGCCTTAAAGCTTATAATTCCTTTGAATATTAAGCTTTGGGGCTTTCCCCCAAAAAGATAATATAGGTGATGATTATGATAAAGGACATTATTTTAGAAGAAGTAAACTCTGCAAATCAAAAAGTTTCAATTGTGATAAAAGATTTAACTCATAATCAATGGATTTTAAAATATGATGAAAATAGAGTTTTCCCATCAGCTAGTATAATAAAAATTTTAATCATGGTAGAAGCACTAAATCAAGTTGAAAAGGGAAAGTTTTCCTTAGACCAAAAAATTAAGATTAAAGAAGAAGATAGAGTAGACTATAGTATCATTAGCGATCTTAGATTAGGGGAATACTCTTTTGTGGATTTAATTACATTGATGATAATCCTTAGTGATAATACTGCTACAAATGTTTTGATAGATTTGATTGGCTATGAAAATATTAATCAAAGGGCTAAAGAGTTAAACCTTAAGGATACAGTATTGAAAAGAAAGATGATGGACTTCAAAGCAGCAAAAGAGGGTAGAGAAAACTTGATAAGTTCAATAGATATGGCCATTCTTATGGAGAAAATCTATAATAAAAACATCCTTAGTTCTAAGATGTGTGAAACCATGATAGAAATACTATCTAAGCAAAAACATAGGGATATGTTACCTAGGTATATTTTAGACAAGGAGACAATAGCTCATAAGACAGGTGAATTAAGTGGATTAAATCATGATATAGGAATATTTTATTTAGAAAACATAGATTATCTAATAGGTATCTTTACAACAGATGGAAAAAATGATTTAGATGGTAAAAGGACAATAGGAAGAATTTCAAAGCTAGTATATGATTATTTTCTTGAAGGCAAAAATAAATAATATCTAATGAGGTGATAAACTTGAATATACACGGACAAACACTAGGAATCTTGAGTAAAATTGTAGTTCCAATTAACCTATATCCTAAATTTGACAGTGAAATGGCTGATGAAGGTTTATACGGTATGCTTGTCAAGGTATTAGAAGAGAAAGAAGATGGATGGTACTATATCGAAACTCATTATAATTATAATGGTTATGTTCATAAATCTAATATGATTATGGATGATATTAAGTCAAGAGAATGGATGAATAATGCCAAAACTGTAATTAACCATAATATAGTTGATGTAATGCCAGACCCAAGCTATAAAGGATATGTAAAAGAAGTCTTAACGAGAGGTGCCGTAGTAATTGCTACTGGAAAGGAAGTAGATAATTGGTCAGAAATTCAACTAGCTGATCAAAGTAGAGGGTGGGTTAGAACTAGTTTTATAGCTGACAAAATTACATCCTATAATATAGAAGATGAAGATTTACTGAGGAATAATTTAGTTAAAACTGCCATGTATTATTTAGGAACCCAATATAGATGGGGTGGAAAGAGTCCCTTGGGATTAGATTGTTCAGGCTTGTGTTCCATTTCCTATATGTTAAATGGAATCATAATCTATAGAGATGCAGTGCGCAAAGATGAATATATGAAAAAAATAAGTATAGAGCAAATAAAAGCGGGAGACCTATTGTTTTTCCCAGGGCATGTAGCCATGTATATAGGCGATGACAAATATATCCATTCAAGCTCAAGTATCAATGGAGTAAAAATAAATAGCTTAAATCCAAAACATGAAGATTACAAAGAGGATTTAGCAAAGACAATATCAGATATAGGTACAATTTTCTAAACTAAGATCTCATAGAGGGGAGAGTCTAATGATTAAACCGAGAATGCTAAAATTAGGAGATACAATAGGGATTGTAGCACCATCTAGTTATACCTCAGAGGAAAATATCAAGAAAGCTTATGATAAGCTTGTGGAAATGGGTTTTAAAGTAAAGATGGGGAAAAGTCCTTATGGAAGATATGGATATTTATCAGGGAATGATTCTCTTAGAGCAGAAGATATAAATCAAATGTTTATGGATAAAGAAGTAGATGGAATTATATGTATGAGAGGTGGATATGGAAGCCCGAGGATTCTTGATTTAATTGATTATGACGCTATAAAAAACAACCCAAAGGTTTTTGTTGGATATAGTGACATAACAGCCCTTCATATAGCTTTTACTCAAATATCTGGCTTGGTTACATATCATGGACCAATGGTTTCATCAGATATGATAGATGATTTTTCTGAATTTTCTAAGGACAGTTTATTTAGAGCCATAATGGATCCTCAAGTTGTGGGTATAATATCCAATCCTCCAGGAGAAGAAATAATCACTATTAATGGTGGTATAGCTGAAGGAAGTATAATAGGTGGGAACTTGTCTTTAATTGCAGCTACAATTGGCACTCCCTATGAAATAGATGTAAAGGGAAAGATTTTATTCATTGAAGAAATAGGAGAAGAACCCTATAGGATAGATAGGATGCTAAATCAATTGAGATTAGCAGGTAAATTAAATGAAGCAGAAGGAATTATACTTGGAGACTTTAAAAATTGTGAGCCACAAAAATATGATGAAAGTTTGAGTCTAGAACAAGTAATAGGAGATCATATAAAGCCAGCAGGAAAGCCTAGCATAGCTAATCTTAGGGCAGGACATTGTAACCCAATGGTTACATTGCTATTGGGTTTGAAGGCTAAGCTTGACGCAGATAAAAAAGAATTGATTATATTAGAATAATTATTAAGAAGGAGGGTTTAGATGGGAAATAGATTGATATTATGCTTTATTATGATTTCAATGTTATTTTATTTATATCCTCTTTTTGGATTTGCCCATGGTGGAGAAGATATTTCCAAAGTCCACTTTAAATCAATAGTAGTTGATAGTCACAATGATACTATGCTGAAGGTTATTGACAAAGAGACTTGGCTGCCTACATTAGATTTAAAATACGATACAGATAATCATATAGATATTCCTAAATTGAAGAAGGGCGGCTTAAATGTACTGTTTTTTGCCGCATATACTTCTGGATATCAGGACAATACACAAAGAAGTATAAGTAGAACTTTATCACTTATCAATGCATTATATTGGACTGAAGCTAACAATAGGGATACATTTAAGATTACAAAATCTTTATCAGATATAGAAAAAGCCTTATATGATGGTAAGATTGCAGCAGTTCCAACTATTGAAGGAGGATATTCTTTGGATAGAGATGAGTCCTTGGAGTTGCTTAGGCAATATAATGACTTAGGAATTAAAGCTATAGCTTTAAATTGGAACTTTTCAAATGCTTTAGGGGAAGGTGCTGATAGAACTTATAATGACATGTCAAAAACTCCATCATCAGGAGGACTTACAAAATTAGGAGAAAAAGTGGTTTTAGAAATGAATCGACTAGGAATGATAATCGATGTTTCCCATATGGCTGAAAGTACATTTTGGGATGTTATAAACACTTCGAAATCACCTATAATGGCAACTCATTCAGGTGTATATTCTCTAAAGAATCATCCTAGAAATTTAACTGATAAACAATTAAGGGCTTTAGCTAACAATGGTGGAGTAATAGGAATAGCTCTGTATCCAGGATTTTTGACAAAATCAAATCAAGCAAATATTAAAGATTATGTAGATCATATAGATTATGTAGTAGATTTAATAGGCATTGATCATGTTGCCATAGGTTCTGATTTTGATGGTGCTAGATTACCTACTGATTTAAAGGATTCTTCGGAATTGTATAACGTAACCGATGAATTGATCGCAAGAGGCTATAAAAAGGAAGATATAGAAAAAATATTAGGCAAGAATGTATTAAGAGTACTAAAGAAGGTTGAGGATTTAAGTGATAGAAAGATAAGAGAAATTGATAACAAAATGTATATAATGCCCTATCACAAGATGGGAGAGATTGTATCAGATTCAGCTCCTTTCTTAAGTGCAAAGATAGAAAGTGAAGATTTGATAGAAATCAATGAAATCAAATCTAGGATAATTGTAGATGGAATTTCATATAATGCTAATTATAATAAAGGCACATCTACTTTATCTTTAAAGATAAATAAAAGATTAAAGGAAAAATTTCATGTAGTTACCTTTGAAATCACAGATATTGAAGGTAATATTCAAAGATCAACAAGGATATTTTATATTAAATAGAATTTAAGCTATGATGAATTAAATATTTAGATGAAATAAAAAATGGTATCTTGATTTTAATAAACGAGGGGGTTTAACATGAAAATAACTGATATTAAGCTTGGACAAATCTCTGTACCTCTAAAGAGGCCTTTTAAGACTGCTCTTAGAACAGTAAACAGCATTGAAGATATAATCATTATAGTTGAAACGGATACTGGCCATTTTGGATATGGAGAGGTTCCACCTACTGGAGTAATTACAGGAGATACTACTGGAGCAATTATTGGAGCTATTGAGACCCATATAAAGAAAGCTATAATTGGAATGGATGTTGAAAACTTAGAAGAAATTATGTTAAAGATAGATAAATCATTAGTAGGGAATACTAGTGCTAAAGCAGGCATCGATATTGCAGTATATGATCTATATGGTCAATTATACAAGGCTCCCACATATAAGCTTTTAGGAGGATATCGTAAAGAAATAATTACAGATATTACTATAAGCGTAAACGATCCAGAAGAAATGGCTAGAGATAGTATAGATGCTATCAATAGGGGATATAAGACATTAAAGATTAAAGTAGGCAAGGATTCAAGTAAGGATATAGAAAGAATGAAGGCAATTAGAAAAGCAGTAGGATACAATGTAGAACTTAGAATTGATGCTAATCAGGGTTGGAAACCAAAGGAAGCAATCCATGTGCTGAATAAGATGGAGGATGCTGGTCTTAATATTGAGCTAGTAGAGCAACCAGTTGTGGGATATGATATAGAGGGTCTTAAGATGGTAACAGATAATGTATCTATTCCAGTAATGGCTGATGAAAGCATATTTTCACCTAGAGATGCAATAAAGATACTAGAAATGAGAGCTGCCGACTACTTAAATATCAAGTTAATGAAAACTGGTGGTATTCATAATGCTTTGAAAATATGTAGTTTAGCTGAGATTTATGGAGTTGAGTGCATGATAGGTTGTATGTTAGAAGCAAAAATAAGTGTAAATGCTGCGGTACATTTAGCTGCAGCTAAGAGTATAATAACAAAAATTGATTTAGATGGTCCAGTTTTATGTAGTGAAGACCCAATAGATGGAGGCTCCATTTTTAACGAATCAACTATTACATTGAGCGAAGAGCCAGGGTTTGGAATAAAAGGAATACATGGTATTAAATATATTTAGCAAAGATATTGCCAGGAAAACATAGAGTTTTTCTGGCAACTTTTATTTCAAATGAATCTTTTGATGGTGGAATACTATTTTATACAAGTTAGATGTTAGTTTATGGAATAAAAGTGATGAATTTATGGTTCTAGTAATATATAATGAAATTAAGTTAATTTTCTATCATTTTAGAATAAATATTTTAGTAATAGTATGAATAATTTTAAAAGGGGAGATCATTTTGGAACAAGAAAGTTTAACATTTATTTGCCTTATTATATGGTGTATTCTGATACTTACCTACTTTACAATTTGGAGGAACAAAGGATTTCTTCTGATTTCAACCAATATGCTCCTAGTTATAAATCTGTATTTAAATTATAAACTTAATAAAAGCAATAAATCTTAAATAGAATTATTAGGATATGAAAATGCTGTAAAGGTAGATTTTTATACTTTAAGAATTGAATCAGGTGAAGGTCCAATTTTAATATTTACTGATACTGACAGCACAAATGGATGGAAATATAGTAATAATAATATTGAAGAAATAATAAATAAACAAAAAGACCCTGATAGAAGAGGTTTTTTATATGAGCCATATTTTGTAATTTATACAGAAGTAAGTTTAGAAGATGGGGAAGTCGTTAATACATCTAAATTACCAATATACAATAGATAAAAAATGGCCCATAATTTATAAAATGAGTCGTAACAGTAGTTTTATTTGATGTAAGATGATTTAAATGTAGGGAGGTTGGATTAAATGAAAGCTGAAAAATCAAATATTAAAGTTAATAAGATTTTTGAAATAATAATATTATTGTTATTTATAACAAATGTGTATTTTTATAGTAATTTAAGTAAATTACGAACGAATGCAAATTATATTTCTAGTATTCCCTCAGCAATATCAATAGCAGCTCATGATAATGATAGATTATTTCTTTCATCACGGTTAGTGCCCCATGATATAGATAATTTAATGAATAAATTTGAAGAGATTAGCTCTAAGATAGCTAGACAATATAGTGTAAAGAATTATATAGTTGTAGAGTATAATAATGGCAATGATTTAATTATTAAAACTACTGAGAATGAAGAAGGTAAAATTCTAATTGAAGATATGTTTTTATTGGATGAATCTATTTATGAAAAGATGAAATCTAATAGTAGAAATAGAAACTAGATTATGAGTTGATGCACATCATTTATAGAATATTCATCAATGAGCATGTAAACTATGAGATATAAATCAAAACTTCACATAAACTAAACTTTAAAGTAATACCCTAAGAAATAAAATCGAGTTGGAGGAATGAAATGGAAAAGAAAATAAAAGCTATTTTAATTGACTCTGGGCGAGTATTAAATAGACCAAGAACTGGACATTGGTTTATTACTCCGGATTTTTTTACTTATGTTGATAAAAAAATATTTGATGATATTCCACCTTCAAAGGTAAGAATGGCTTTTTCAAAAGCTACTGAGTATATTTCAAAACAGAAATCTATAGTAAATTTAGATGAAGAGTATTTTCATTTTAAAAAGTATTATGATACTTTCTTCAGTTATTTACCTGAACTAAAGCTTAGTAATACAAATATAGAGAATGTAACGAAAGATTTGGTTTTTAATCCAGAAAAATATGAGTTTTATAAAGATGTCTATGATGCAATTCCACATTTGAGTAAGAAATATAAGTTAGCCGTTGTATCAGATGCTTGGCCATCATTAGAAGAAGTTTTTGTAAAGGCTGATCTTAGAGATTATTTTTCATCATTTATTATATCATCTGTATTAGGGACAAATAAACCAGAAGAGTTGATGTATAAAGCTGCTATTGATGAACTAGGTGTATCTGTTGAAGAAACAGTATTTATTGATGATAATATAATAAATTGCAATGGAGCTAAAAAGCTAGGCATTAACAGTTTTCTAATGTGTAGAGAAGTAAATCAATATTTATACCGCAAATTGACATGTAGAAAATATAAAGTAATACATAATTTAGAAAAACTTGAAAAATTACTTGATTAGGTATTATAACTAAATTATTTAAGAAGAGAATGTTATAAAGTAATAAATGCAACTGTCAGTTGACAAGAAACCAAGTGTGCTTGGTGGCTAGGCAACCAGCTTTAATGTTAATATGACACTAATAAAAAGAAAAAGAGTGTTGTTATGAAGATAGCATACAGAATTCAATGCTTTTGGGTCTTGGTATGAGGAACAAACAGCAGAGAGTATTTGGGGATCAATGATTATTCAAGTAGTTGGGTTCGCAGCCTACTTTATAGGTAAACTCATATCTAACTCTAAGCCATCTTTTATTATTAATTGGCTTAATATAATCATTGTATCGTTTATGCCAATTTCCTTGATTGCTACATTTGCTTTCAAACGAGTTATTGCCCCTTATCCAACAGACATTATGAGTGGTTTTGCTTTTATAGTAGTATGTATTCTTATTATAATTTCATCATTCTTTGCATTGAAGAAACTAGAGAAATAGGGGGTAAGAAATATGAAGAAAAAACTATTGGTAATACTAACTCTTGTCCTAGGAATATTCATGGTTTTATTCATAGGCGCATCAAGCTTTATAGGCTTACAAGTATTTTCAGGTTCAACTCAGCTTGTAACTAGCGAGGAAACTAAAGAGGTATCTGCCGCTTTTTGGGAAAAATATGATATAGATTATGAGAGCTTTTCTAATATGTATAATGTAGAAGAACTTGAAATTACATCTTCTTTTGATGAACACACTATACCTGCGGATTATATCTATGCAATAGAATCCCAAAGCAGTAAAGACAATCAGACAGTAATATTGGTTCATGGTTTAGGGGGTAATCGATATTCCAATTATCCATTTGCTGAGTATTTTCTGAAAAAAGGATACAATGTTATAACTTATGATCAGCGTAGCACAAACGAAAATACTGCTAGGTATACAACATTTGGCTATTGGGAGAAATATGACCTGATTGACTGGGTGAACTATGTGGAGCAAGAAGCTCCAGGGCAAAAAATAGGAGTATGGGGTGCTTCCTTTGGCGGGGCAACGGCAGGTTTGGCATTAGGATATGAAAACATGGACAGCAAGATTGATTTTATGATTTTAGACTGTCCAGTGAGTAGTATGAAGTGGATGGTAGAGGAAGAAATGAGGAACATGAAAATTGGGTTACCAGTATCCTATATGACATGGTGCGGAAATGTCTTAAACAAATTAAAATTAGGATTTACCTATCAGGATGCAGATGTAGCAAATGCAATGAAAGAAGTAATTACTCCAGTGCTGATTATCAATAGTAAATCTGATTCAACGACGCCTTATTTTATGGGAAAGGACATTTATGACTCCATCCCAGAAAACAATAGAGAAATTTGGACAGTAGATGATAGCAAACATTGCGATATGTGGTTAGATTACAATAAAGAATATCAAGACAAGATAGACAGCTTTATAACAAAATATGAGTAAAATAGAAATATAACCTTATATATTGTATAATAAGGTTAAAAGCACAAGAGGTGATATTTTGAATTATTTTATATATGGAGATAAAGAAATAGAATATCTGAAGAAAAAGGATAAGAAATTGGGAGCAGCTATTGATAGAGTTGGCATGATTCAGCGTGAGGTTGAACTAGATCCATTTTCATCTCTAATTTCAAGTATTGTTAGTCAGCAAATCTCTTCAAAGGCAGCTATCACAGTAAATGATAGATTAACTCAGCTTCTTGGAGAGATAAATCCTGAGAGTATTTTTAAGGCTAATTTGGATGATATACAAAAATGTGGAATGTCTGTGAGGAAGGCAACTTACATTAAAGGTATTGCAGATGCAGCAATTACAAAGCAAGTAGATTTTCACAATCTCCATACCTTGTCTGATGAAGAGATAATGAAAAAACTCACATCTCTATATGGAGTTGGAACTTGGACTGCAGAGATGCTCATGATATTTTCTCTTGGTAGAATGGATGTATTGAGTTACAATGATTTAGCCATTAGAAGAGGAATGATGAATTTATATAATTTAAAGGAGTTAACTAAGGTGGATTTTGAAAAGTATAGAAAAAGATACTCTCCATATGGATCAGTTGCTTCATTATATCTATGGGAGCTATCTGTACAATAATAATATAAATTTTGCAATCTAAAGATGAAGACTTAGCATTAAATAGGACATTCTTAAATATCGATGGAGAAAGAAAATCAGTGAAAAGAACTATTACTGGAGATTATGATAAAATAGTAAATGGAGATAGTGTAAAGATAAACTATACTAGAACTATTGAATTTGAAGGAATAGGAGAATACTTGAAGTTGAACATTCAAAGCATTAGATATGATAAAACATATGATGAGATGATATATAAGTATGATATAAGATAATAAAGATCAATAGATAGTCTGTTATTTATCATATAAAATATAGAAAAAGATGTTAACAATGCAAATAAAAGAATAATTTGATATATCTTTAAATGAATATAGGGTATAATTTGCATAAAGATAATATAGGAGAAGGTGAAAATATGAGTATTTTAGATATGATCTATGAGAAAAAAGATGAAATTCTATTAATTGCTTTCGAATATGGGGTAAATAAAATACAATTATTTGGTTCTACTTCAAGACGGGAAGATACAAAAGATAGTGATATAGATTTTTTGGTGAATTTAGATGATGATAGATCCTTATTTGACTTAATCGGATTCAAATATTCTTTGGAAGAAATATTTGATAAGAAGGTGGATGTAGTTACAATTGATTCTCTGCATAAAGACATTAAAGAAAGTGTGTTAAAGGAGATAATAGAAATATGAAAGATGATAGACTATATTTAACTCATATTTTTAAATGTATTAATAATATCGAGGATTATACTTTTAGAGGTAAAGAAGAATTTTTTGAATCAGGGCTAATACAGGATGCAGTGATTAGAAATCTTGAAGTTATAGGTGAAGCAACAAAGAACATATCTATGGATACCAAGAGTAAACATTTAGGGATTCCATGGAAAGAAATGGCCGGATTAAGAGATATCCTAATTCACAATTATTTTGGTGTAGATGTGAAAATAGTATGGAATGTAGTAGAAAATGAGCTGCCTAAAATTAAGCATTATATATATGATTTACTTAATAAAGGATAATTATTAGAATAAAGAATATTGAGAGAACAGTTATGGAGATTAATAAATTAAACTTTGTCATCTAAAAACATAGGGAATAAATTTTATTTATTGATGAATATTACTTATAATATATGTGAACTAAAGATATATTCTATTCTAGGAGGTTCTTTATGTCAAAAGTAAAAATTGTAGTCAAAGAAAGTAAATGTAGAGAGGGTTATTTGAAAGCTGGTGATGAATTTATAGTTGGAGATATTTGCCCTTCAATATGTCATGAGTTATGGAACTGTATGTATCCGTTTGTTTACACATTGCAAAATGGTGGAACTTTGGATTACGGAAATACAAAAGCTCCAAAGTTTAATATTTCTTGCCCAGATGAAGGTAGAGTTGTTATTTATGGAGAGCGAATAGAATAATAATGTTTAATGATGTATTCTTTATATTTTACATCATAAAGATAAAAAAAGGCGAAGTAAGATTTAAATTAACTATTTTTTAATTATGGAGTGTTTTAATGTAAGCAATAGCAGAACTCATAGTAGTAGTTCTTGAAAGAATGTCAATATTGATATCACTTGGAAAAACAGCAGATAAGGTTAAAGATACAAATACAGAAAATTGGTAAGGGAAATTTCATCACTATGAATCAGCTGATTCGCTACCATTTATTCTAAAATTAAGACCATTTCTTTAGGCAAGGATTTGATTTCAGAGTATAATATATCTCTAAAATCCATACTTGCCTTTTCATTTATAAATGTGGTATTAGCTACTAGTAAATCCTTACCCTTATTTATAAAGTTTTTTACATCTAATTCAGTTACTAAAGAATAACTTTCTTTTAATAATATTTGACCTTTGGAGACAAAAAATAACTTATATCCATTAGGTATAGGGATTTTTAGAATTATGTTTTTAGCGAACATATTTTTGTAACCATATATTCCAGACTTCAAGTAGTTCAAGGTATAGATCATATCTCTATAGGTAGAGGCAGTTTCAAATCGGTAGGAAGAAGCTGCTTCTTTCATTTTCTCCTCTAATTTCTCAATTAATTTCATTAAGTTCCTATCATCTGAAAAAATCTCTTGTAATATAGACTTGTTTTCTTCATAAATATCTTTTCCCATAGTAAGAGGGATTAAATTATACTCAAAATCATATCCTCCATTAATTATTTGAATTGGATAGAGATTCTTTAATGAATTAATCATTTCCACAAGGGAGAATTTTCTCCTAAAAGGTCCATAGGTATTTTCTTCTCTCTTATTCACTACAGATAAAGGGTTGTATATGTTATAATCTTCTATCTTGATATAAGCATATTTTTCATCGTTTTTAAGTTGTGTATTAAACATGGGTTTTAGTTTTTTAATTAATTCACATTCTAATAATAAGGCTTCTAAATGAGTGTCTGTAACTATATATTCTATATCATCAATCAGTGATACCATTTTTTCTATCTTACTCTGTTTGTGATTTGCTGTAAAATATGAACGTACTCTATTTTTAAGACACTTGCTTTTCCCCACATAAATAATTCTCCCATTAGAATCTTTCATTTTATATATTCCAGGAAGAGATGGAAGACTATTTAATTTCTCTATTAATCTTTGAGGAATTTTACTCATAATATCACCTTATCTTTCGCAAACAAATCATATACTTATATTATAATTGAATTAAACAAATATAAACAATGAAATATGAAATTTTATTATTCTATTGACAAGTCAGTTTACATTTTGTAAACTATAAACAAGAGTGGTTTATGAATTGTAGACTGAAAGGATGTGTTAAATATGACAGAGTATAGACTTACTGAAGCAGAAGAAAGACTTGCAGAGCTTATCTGGGCAAATGAACCAATTAATTCCCCAGATTTAGTAAAATTATGTGAAGTTGAATTTCAATGGAAGAAATCAACTACTTACACAATGTTAAGACGACTTGAACATAAAAAGATTTTCAAAAACAATAATAGCATAGTAATTTCTTTAATTAAAAGAGATGACTTCTATGGAGAACAATCTAAGATTTTTGTTGATGAAAACTTTGGTGGTTCTTTACCAAAGTTTATTGCTGCATTTACAAGGGGCAAGAAGTTAAGTGATAAAGAAGTTGAAGAACTACAAAAACTAATACAGGATCACAAAGAGTAAAGAAAGTTTTTTGAAGGGAGGAAATATAATGGATAAATTATTTTTACAAATAATAAATATGAGCATTACATCTTCTTATGTGATTTTATTTGTTTTAATTCTTAGGTTCTTCTTGAAAAAGGCACCTAAAGTTTTTTCATATGGCCTTTGGTCAATTGTATTTTTTAGATTAGTTTTTCCATTTTCATTTGAGAGTATATTTAGTCTTATATCTATTAATACAAAAACCATACCTGAGGAAATCATATACACACAATCACCACAGATCAACAGTGGTATTGTAGCAATAGATCGTGCAGTAAATAATTATTTACCTTCACCTACTATTGGTGCCAGTGTAAACCCTATGGAAATATGGATTTTCCTAGGTCAAACAATATGGCTACTAGGTATAGGAGTTCTAATAATTTATACAGTCTATACAAGTATAAGCTTATCAAAAAGACTTAAATCAGCAAAATTATTATATGGTAATGTTTTTGAAACAAACAATATAAAAACTCCATTTGTATTTGGATTAGTAAATCCAAAGATATATCTACCAACTGATCTATCCCAGACTGAAATGCCTTATATAATAAAACATGAGGAAACCCACATTAAAAGATATGATCATATTCTAAAGTTATTATGCTTCTTAATAGTCTCAGTTCACTGGTTTAATCCTCTAGTTTGGCTATCATTTTTCCTTATGAGCAAGGATATGGAACTATCCTGCGATGAAAAGGTATTAAAAGAAATGGGACCAAATATTAAAAAGGATTATTCCAACTCCCTTTTAACATTAGCTACTGGCAAAAGAATTATTGGCGGATCTCCATTGGCCTTTGGTGAGAATAATACAAAAGGGAGAATTAAAAATATTTTAAACTATAAGAAACCTGGATTTTGGATGACTATAATAGGGATTGTTGTAGTAGTCATTGCAGCTGTAGGCTTGTTAAGTAATCCAAAGGAGAAGAAAGTTAATTCATCAGAAGTATTAGATAAAATGGCAGTAGAAGACTATGCTAAGGAGTTTATAAATCAGCAAATTGCTATGTATGAAGATCCTGAAGGTGGGTGGCAAGGATTTAAGATTATAGATAGTAAGATTACTAAACTAGAGAAGTTAGTAACATTTGATAATATACTTTCATCACCAGTAGAGATATGGAGTTTGGAATTTAGGCTGAAACCAGACGATATCACTAAGGTTGCCATGGCAGGTGGAATGCAGGAAGAAGATGGATGGATTACTGATGACTCTAGTATGGGGAAACCATTTATGGCTTTTGCCAATGAAGGGAATAACATGAAATACCTAGGAGCATTTTATCCTCAAGAATTTGGCTTTGATACTTTAGCTAAACAAGAAATAAGTCTTCGAATTATGCTGGAGAGTAAAGGTTTATTACCTAATGAAAGTTATAAAAGTGATCATGTAGTTATTAGATTTCCATTATCTACAGGAGAAATTAGCCAACTACTTTTATCTCAACCAGTTGACCAAGGAGATAAGGGGATTTGGGTTGTAGAGAGATGGATGGATGGGAATGGAAATGTTTATCATGAGTTTCCTGATACGGATTTAAGAATAGAAGAAAAGTATAAAGAATTACAAATGGGATTTAATAATGGTGAAAATTTGTTTTTAGGAGATCCAGTTGATGTAGGAATGTTTTTTATTCATATTACCTTAGGTCAAGTTCAAGTTAAAGAGACAGATTTAACTATTATAAATCCAGCAAAAATAGAAGACTTTATTGAAATAAATGGATTTAATAAAAACCCAAGCTTAGAAGATCATGCTAAGGAATTGGAAAAAAAGATTAAAGAATTACTAATTAATGAGTTAAAAAATAGAATTAAGGGACATTTGGCTGGATATATAGTGTTTGATGGAAATACCTTGTATTTAGATGAAGTTGAAATAATTACAAGAGAAGATAAGGATAGAGCTGCAGAGCTAGATTTAAAAGATATTGATATGCCTAATGGCTATTATATCCACAATCCAAGCAATGGAAAAACATCTTTTGAATTAACAGATGAAACTTCATATAGCTTTACTGATTATAATCTTCTCTTTGTAGAAAATCCAGAAGGTCAAAGACTTTATACAACAAGAAACAGAGAAGAGTTTATGCAACACTTAACTACATCATATACAGATGATCCACCTGCTCAAAAAGTACCATTCTTTATTGAAGTAAAGGATGGTAAGGTAATAAGTATTATAGAAGAATTTATATTTACACAATAAAGCTTATTATTCCAATCCTATGTAAGGACCCTTGTGTCCTTACATAGGATTGACCATATCTATCCCATATTTTTTAGTCTTTGGATCCATGAATATAGGCAATTTTGGAGTATAAAAGGTAAATAAAATAAAACTAGATCCTATTAAGATAAATATAATTAACCCAAGAATATTTGTCATATTACTAAATTCTTTCTTCATTATCTTGTAACTAATTAATTGACATATTAATGCACCCACTAGAAAAGAGCCAATATCAATAAATGTTACAGCTTCTTTTGTTATTGAAGTATATGCGTAGAATACTATAACTATAAATATTTCCATGGCGAGAACTCCAATAGCTTTTCCAATAAAGAAACTATTTGTATCATTTTTAATAAAGCCGTATTCAATAATAGAGAATAATAAGAGAGAAAAATATCCTAGCTTTAGATGTTCCCAAACACTTTCATTGACAGGGCTGAAAATAGCTACTATACTAGATTCTCCAGACCATTTGTAAGTAAAATGAAGTAGAGAACCAACTATAATTATCCAGAAAAAACCTACTGTCTCCCATTTCTTTATTTTAGTATAATTACGATACATGCCATCACCTCTAGAGATATTATCTCCTTATGCAGTGCAGTTATTCATCCTCTATTATCTTCATTCCCAAATAGTTTCTGTGGTATTTATATTAATGATATGTTCATCAATAGCGAAGGTTTTATCGTCAATCCACATAAGTTTATTATCTGCACCAAAACCACCAACAAATACTCTTTTTCTATGCTTAAATGTATTTAAATATAGCCTATCTAGGTAGATTAAAGTATTTCCACCAGTTGCACCACCATCAACAAGATACATAGAAATCTGATGATTAGAGTCGGGAGATTTATTTTGCTCTATTAAAGTAGTACTTCCGAAGCCATATCCTATAAATAATATTAACATTATCCCTAAGATTGCAATAAAGTATGTAGAAGCAGCTAGTATCATAGATCTCCAATGAGATTTTCTACAGCTTAAAAGAGGATAAAGTAGAAAAATTGGCATAGCTAAGAATATATCTTTTATTGATAAAACTAGAGTCAATAGGGTAATCAACGCAATTAAAAGTTGACTAACTCTAAAATCACTTTTTTTCTTTATTGATATGAATACTATAAAAGTCATTATAAAGTAAACCACATAATAGCCATATTGAACCCTATCTGATATAAAAGAAAAATTGAATAAATTAAGTATAGCAACAAATACTAACAATCCCCATATTGAAAATAATACTTTCTTTTCTTTAGCCAAGTTTCTTATACTTTTCATATACGAACACCCCACTTTGCTTACTAATATATCATGAGTAAGTGAGATTAAGCAATTATTTAGCTACATAAGTATAATTAGAGATAAGTAATATATTTAGGGTAAAAGAATGATATACTTATATATAGATGATTTTTTAGCAGATAATCATGCAATTATGATGTATGCACCTTTTCTTGAGGAAGGAGTATTAAATGATTAAATTAACCATAGAGGATATAGAAATAGAAGTAGCAAAAAAGAATATAAAAACCATACGCTTATCAGTGCATCCACCTAATGGACAAGTAAAGATTTCAGCACCTAATAGAATGACAGATGAAAGTATTAGATTATTTATTATATCTAGATTAGCTTGGATAAAGAAACAGCAGTTAAAGTTTGAAAATCAAGAAAAGATTCCAGAACTAGAATATGTCTCTGGAGAAGAACATTATTATTTTGGTCAAAGATATTTACTTAATGTAATCACTGAAGATATTAACAAAGCTAAAGTTGAGATTAGAAGTAATAAATTCATAGACTTATATGTTAGAGAAGGAAGCGATAAAGGAAAAAGAGCAGCTACTATGAAAGAGTGGTATCGAAAGGAATTGAAGTCTTTGATTCCGTCAATGATAGAGAAATGGGAAAATATAATGGGACTGAAAATCAATGAATGGGGAGTTAAACAGATGAAAACCAGATGGGGTACTTGTAATATCAATGCCAAGAGAATTTGGTTGAATCTAGAGTTAGCTAAAAAACCATATCATTGTCTTGAATACATTATAGTCCACGAAATAGCTCATCTAATAGAAAGAGGTCATGGACCTAAGTTTAAGGCTATAATGGATGAATATTATCCAAATTGGAGAAATGTAAAAGCTGAGTTAAATGGAATGATATTTCAAGATTAGTGGAGTTAATGAAGGAGGAGAAAATTATTATGAAGTACAATTTTGATGAAGTAGTTGATAGGAAAAACTCGAATTCAATTAAATGGATGGCACCAAGGTTAGAATATGGTGATGAGGATATTTTACCTATGTGGATTGCAGATATGGACTTTAAAGTGGCAGATGAAATACTCAATGGATTGAAGGGACCAATTGAACATGGAATACTAGGATATGATATTAATCCAGATTCATTCTATGAAATAATAATTAATTGGATCTATGACAAACATAATTGGAAGATAGAAAAGGAATGGATAACATTTGTACCTGGGGTTGTTCCAGCAATTGGTATTGCAGTAAGGGCATTCACTAAAGAAAATGATGGGGCATTATTGCAATCACCAGTATACCATCCCTTCTATAAAATATTAAAGAATAATAATAGGGTGGCTGTTGAAAATCATTTAGTTTTTGATGGAAACAGGTATATATTGGATTTTGAGGATATGAGGAGTAAGATTAGTGAGAAAACTAAATTGGCTATATCTTGTAGCCCTCATAATCCTGTAGGTAGGGTGTGGACCAAGGAAGAACTTGAAGAGTATGGACGAATATGTCTTGAAAACAATATGATTATATTATCAGATGAAATACATTCAGACATAACATATAAAAATCATAAGCATATACCAATAGCTTCCATATCAAGAGAGCTTGAATTGAATACTATTACATTTATGGCACCTAGTAAAACTTTTAATATTGCAGGTTTATTTGCCTCTATAGCTATTATTCCAAATGAAGATATGAGAAAAGCCTATAATCAGGCCATAGATGTTTTGGGTCTTCATCATGCTAATACCCTTTCTGTTGCAGGATTTGAAGCAGCATATAAATATGGCAAGGAATGGTTGGCAGAGGTATTAGAGTATATAGAAGGAAATGCTGATTTTGCAACAGAATACATTAAAAAGAATATTCCAGAAGTAGTAGCATATAAGCCCGATGGTACCTACTTAATGTGGCTTGATTTCAATAAACTAGGCAAGACCTCTGATGAAGTAAATGAACTTTTAATTAAAAAGGGCAAGGTATTATTAAATAATGGGAAGGATTTTGGTACTGGTGGAGATGGTTATTTTAGATTTAATATAGCTTGCCCAAGGATAGTACTAGAAGATGCATTAAAGAGGATAGCAGTGGCTGTACAGGAGTAACGGTACAGGGATATACTGGGATAAAATAAAGAATGACGAAAGAATGAGCTCAGAAAAAGTAAAAAATTCCCATCTCTATTTAGGTTAAGAGTTGGCAAATATAGAATAATATATTATATTGAAAATGAGAATATAATTATATCTGAAGTTGATATTAGAGGGGATATATACAAGTAATAAAGGTGATAAAACATAGGTAATATCTTAATAATTGCCTATGTTTTATTTATAGTATTATTTAGAGTCCTTGTTGATACTTTAGAAATACATAGATTTGATTGATAAATTTCATGTTAAATGTACATAAGTAGATTTATACGAAGTATAAACGATTCTGCTAAGAACTGAAATTATAGGGGGATACTATGAATAGAGTAACAAAAAACATGACTATCTTGGGCATTATTGCCATAGTGTTAGTTTTAATTGTAAGTATAAATAATAAATCTTTAAAGGGTCCTAATCCTGAAGATTTAAGTAGTATAATATTAGTTGATGTTATTGGTGAGGAGGGTATTCAGAAGGTTACTCTTGATAAACAGGTGGATATACATAGTTTCCTAAATATATTCAATAATGCTAAGAAAACAGGTGTACAAAGCAATTCACAGTTTCCAAGTAAAACAAAATTTACAATTGTTCTTTATAAATTTAAATCATCAGGAAATAGTTGGAGGTCAATTTATGAAGAAAATGGCGAATTGTATATAGACCAACCTTTTGCTGGGATTTATAAAATAGACTCAAAAGATTTGCATATTTTAGAACAAGTTATAAAAAATGGAGATAAAGAAGAGATTTCGATATTAGTTAATAATATACTTAACAACGATTTGTAAGATTGAAATAATTATTTGGTATTGCATATAATTTATATAATATGAATTTATCTCGACTATATATAATATAGGATGATAGTAACGCATTATTAGTCGTCTCATATAAATAATACAAATATCTACCTAGAAAACATTTAAAACATATGGTATACTTTAATTAATATTATAGAAGGGGTGGACACATGTATATATATCTTGCTAAATAATGAATTAAATAAGCACAGCTTTTATTCTTGAACTAATAGAGTATTTTTGTTGTGCAAATTTTAGCGAGAAATCTCTTTTAATATATTTATTAAAATTACCACCAAAGATAATTAGAATATATTTTTGTAACCTTAGTTGAGAGCTTTCTATCCTCAACTTTTTTTGTATTCAAATTATGATTCTCGCTAATATTTTAATTATGGAAGGAGAATCTTATATGACATTGATTGATATTCGCAATCTAACATTTGAATACCCTGGAAGCCTAGAGCCTATCTTTAGTAATTTAGATTTACAACTAGATACTGATTGGAAGCTAGGGTTTATAGGTAGAAATGGCTATGGCAAAACAACATTTTTAAAACTATTAATGGATAAATACCCTTATGAAGGAACGATTACTAAAGCAATTTCCATGGCTTACTTTCCTTTTTCTATTGAAAATTATGATATGATGACTCTGGATTTATTAGAAACAATACAGCCGAATTTTGAGTTGTGGAGATTACAGAGAGAAATAAATCTATTAGAAGTAGAAGAAGATACTCTCCATAGGCCATTTTCTACCTTAAGTGGTGGGGAGCAAACCAAGATTTTATTAGCTCTACTATTTGCAGAAGAGGAAAGGTTTTTACTTATCGATGAACCTACGAATCATTTAGATACCCATGGAAGAGAAGTAGTAGCAAAATATCTAAAAAGTAAAAAAGGATTTATACTTGTATCCCATGATAGGGAGTTTGTAAATAGTATAGTAGATCATATATTAACTATAGAAAAGAGCAAGATAGTAATCCAAAGGGGAACCTATTATACCTGGGAGGAAAATAAGAACCTAGAGGACAGATATGAACTAGAAAAAAATCAAAAGCTTAGAAAAGAAATCAGAAGGTTAAAACAATCTTCAAGGGAAAAAGCCCAATGGTCTGATAAGGTAGAAGCAACGAAAATTGGTACTGGTAGTGTAGATAGGGGTTATATAGGACATATGGCTGCTAAAATGATGAAACGGTCCAAGGCCATAGAAAAAAGATATGAAAAGGCTATAGAGGAAAAGGAAAAGCTACTAAAAAATATAGAAGCTATAGATAAATTACAGATGAATCCATTAAATCATCATGCAAAACAATATGTATTAGCAGAAAATTTTTCAATCGCATATGAAAATAAGAATCTCTTTAAAGCAATACAATTTACAATAGAAAAAGGCGATTGCATTGTTTTCAAGGGTGATAATGGAAGTGGTAAATCTAGTATTATAAAAGCCATATTAGGAAGTGATGTCCCTTGGGATGGTAAACTTCAAATCGCAAAGGGAATTGCAATTTCATATGTTCCACAGAAATTTCATAATGTTAGTGGAAATATAAATGATTTTGTAAGGAAAGAACAAGTAGATAAAACAAAACTTCTAACTACTCTAAGGCAACTAGGCTTTACTAGGGAGCAATTTGATATTCCTATTGAGAATTTTAGTATGGGACAAAAGAAAAAGATATTGCTAGCTAAGTCTATATGTGAAGAAGCACATTTATATATTTGGGATGAACCTCTTAATTATATTGATGTAATATCTAGAATTCAGATAGAAAATATGATTTTGGAATACTCTCCAACGATGATTTTAGTAGAGCATGATAGGAGATTTATAGATAAAGTAGCCACTGATATTATTGAATTATCAAAATAAGACAGGGCTAAATTGGAGGATATTTGAACAATGAATATAAACAAGAAGAATTATCAATTAAACCATCATGCTATCGATAATCGATACAACCGATTAAACGATGAATTAAAAAGAGAATTTGGACAAAAAGTGATGAAGCTATCCTTAGATGGTGGCTTCACCTGTCCGAATCGAGATGGAAGAGTAGGAGATAAAGGTTGTATATTTTGTAGTGAAGAAGGATCTGGAGAATTTGCAGGGTCTAGGCTTGACTCTATACAAGAGCAAATAGAGCAGCAGAAAAAATTACTTTCAAGGAAATGGAATACAGATAAATACATTGCATATTTTCAAAACTTCACAAATACCTACGCTTCTGTAGATAGGCTTAGAAAATTATACTATGAGGCCATAAATATAGAAGGAGTAGTAGGACTAGCCATAGCTACAAGACCAGATTGCTTGGATGAAGATGTACTTCAGTTATTAGAAGAATTAAATGAAAAGACTTATCTATGGATTGAATTAGGTCTCCAAACTATTCATGAAAAATCAGCTAAATTTATTAGAAGGGGATATCCCTTATCTATATATAGTGAAGCAATAGAAAAACTAAAATCAAGAAATATAAAAACCGTCACTCACATAATAATAGGACTACCTGGTGAAAGCTCAGAGGAAATACTTGAGACTGTAAAATATGTGGGCAGTACATCTACTTGGGGAGTAAAGCTACATTCTCTATACATTCAAAGAGCTACGGATCTATATAATTATTATTTAAAAAATCCATTTTATATAATGAGTAAAGAAGAATATGTATCTACTGTAGTAGATGCTATTGAGTTACTTCCCCAAGATATGGTGGTTCATAGGGTGACTGGGGATGGAAAAAAAGACTTGCTTCATGAACCAAAATGGAGCTTAGATAAGTTAAATGTATTGTCAATGATTGATAAAGAGCTAAAAACAAGGAATTATTATCAAGGTAAAAACATCAAATAACTATTATACTATAGTAACCCTTAATCCTATTCTAGCATAATATATTAATGCAAAGAATAATGAAAGAAGGGTGGTAAATATGAGTGAAAATTATGCAATGGGAAGAACAACATGTCCAACAGGAAGTTTTTCCTATACAATAAAGTCAGGAGATACACTCTATAAACTGGCAATCACATACAATACAACAGTAGAGGCAATAATGGCAATAAACCCAGGAATCAACCCAAACAACCTACAAATAGGTCAAAGGATATGTATTCCAGGTTCACCTACACCTCCGCCAACAACATGTCCAACGGGAAGCTTTCCCTATACAATAAAATCGGGAGATACGCTCTATAAATTAGCAATCACATACAATACAACAGTAGAGGCAATAATGGCAATAAACCCTGGAATCAACCCAAACAACCTTCAAATAGGTCAAAGGATATGTATACCAGGTTCACCTACACCTCCACCAACAACATGCCCAACAGGAAGCTTTTCCTACACAATAAAATCGGGAGATACGCTCTATAAACTAGCAATCACATACAATACAACAGTAGAGGCAATAATAGCAATAAACCCTGGAATTAATCCGAATAACCTTCAAATAGGTCAAAGAATTTGTATACCAGGTGGAACTACACCTCCGCCACCAACATGCCCAATGGGAAGCTTTTCCTACACAATAAAATCAGGAGATACACTTTATATGCTAGCAATTAGATATAATACAACAGTAGAGGCAATAATGGCAATAAACCCTGGAATCAACCCAAATAACCTACAAATAGGTCAAGTGATATGTATTCCTAGTGGAACTACACCTCCGCCTCCATGTGATGGACTATTTTATGCAGTTAAAGCAGGCGATACCTTATTTAGCATAGCAATGATGTTCAATATACCATTAGCTACACTAATGGCAGCTAATCCAGGAGTAGATCCAAATAATCTCCAAATAGGTCAATTAATTTGTATCCCAAGAATAGAGCCACCACCAATATCTTGTCCAGGTGGTACAGTATATGTAGTTAGAGCAAATGATAATTTAGCATCAATCATACTAAGATTTAATGTATCAGTAATGGATCTTATGGAGGCTAATCCAAATGTGGATTTTGACAATTTGATGGTAGGTCAGCAAATTTGTATAATGCCTCATATGGATAGAGGATGCCCTTGTCCCATGGGAACTAGGAAGTATACAATAGTTCAAGCAGATATCCCAATGGATGGAGTGGTAGTAGTAGCCTTAGCAAGAAAATTCAGCACAACTGTAGAAAACCTAATGAAAATGAACCCAAATTTAACACCGTCAGATTTTGTAGTAGGTAAGATGATTTGTGTTCCAAGTATGTAATAGGAAAGCCCCTGAGATTTCAGGGGCTTTAAATTGAATATATGATTAAAATGCTAATGACTATAAATAAAACTATAGATAGAACAAGTGAAGTAGTGAAAATTCTTTCTCTAGATATATAACTATCTTCCTTGAAAGGAATATTATTTACTTTAAACAATAATCTTATGAAAAAAACAACTAATATTATACCTAATATAGCAAACAATCCTAAAGAAAGAAAATTTGGGTCTTCAGCATATCCAACATTTGTATTAATTGGATATAGATAATCTAATACTAAAGGCAAACCATTATTTATCACATGGATGAGTATTCCTGCAAAGATGGAATTAGTCCCCAATACAAGATAAACAGCTATAAATCCAGCTATAAAGGTATGGAAAAACTGAAAAGAGTTTAGATGTAGCATACCAAATAAAAGCCCATTCATTAAGGCTGCAATGAATTTAGGCTTATTTCTGTATCCGTCTAATATAATTCCACGCATTAGAATTTCCTCTAGAACAGCAGGTGTAATTGCAGCAAAGAATAAATTAAAGATAAAGGTATCATGAGCATCTTCAGATACTATATCTGCCAGTGTATTTCCAAACAAACTTACATATAATTCAACAATAAAATATAGAACAGGCAATATAGATAGCCAAATAAGAATTATTAAAAATATGCTTTTTAGATTTAGCATATTAGGTCTTAATATTCTTTCTAAATTCTGTCTATTAAAGAACAGATAAATAATAATAGGTATTAAAAATGCAAAATACTGATAAGAATTAGCAGGTATTGGAAGAAATTGTATGCCTACAGACCAAATCATTGTAAGAAGAAAGAATAGATTAACTTCAGAGATAGATTTATCTTGCACTAGTATTTTTGATTCCATGGCAACCCCCTTCTATTTACATTAATATAATTGTACAATAAAACTCAAGAAATATACATCTATTATTCTTGGCATATTTGTAATTAAATTGTAACGACTTAATATTTAGAATATGTTATAGTTTTGGTATAATGATAATGTAGCAAAAATTTTAATGAAAGAAGGGTTGTTATGAAAAAGTCTTATGTAATATCAATTATATGTATTATGCTAGTTTTGGTTATAGCCCTTTCAGGTTGCAAAAAGAAAAATGATGATACAGGCAAACCTGGCAAGGATCCAATACAATCTATAGATGAACAAGGGGAAGATAAGGTAGATGTAGAAAAAGTCATGAAAGAATTTGATAAGATGATAAAAAATAAAGATGAACCAAATAAGATTGTAGCATTTATAAATGAAAACATAAAAAATCTTTCTCAAATAGAAGGAGATAGAATGGTATTGGATTTAGAAATTATACTAGAAGATTCAACAAGCTCACTAACAGACAAGCTTTTTGAAATAGATACTAAGGGAGAGTTAATGACAATTGGGGGTACAGAGTTATTCTTTCCTGAAGGTAAAGTAAAAGATATCCAAGATGAGAAACTTCGTGACCATGTTACAAAGCTCCTTGCAAGCAATTATAAATTGATAAACTTAGAAGGCAGCTTTTACCCAATAAGAGATTATGAAAAGATGAAACAATATAATAATTATATTTCTGATGAGATAAAAGATTATATTGCTATAAAAGCCTTGGATTCAGACAAACCCGTTGCTATAGATGCTGGGCTGGTCATATCTTATGATGAACTAGCAGATAGAATACTAAAGACTGAGAATTATATTCAAAAATATTCAGAGGGCAAGAAATATGAAGAAATGCTAAGAAGTTATAGAACTAAATTAGACATTTATTTAAATGGATTAGATAATACTCCAATAGCTGATTATGAATCAAAAAAGATTTACAAGGATGTAGTTGATAGTTATGAAAAAACTATCAATACTAAAGATTCTGTTACAGCATTTGTAGTGAGTAAATATTTAGATGTAATTGAAGAAAATAAATATATTATTGATAAAAGTGTTACAGATAATGTATTATCTTTAGTAAATGAAGCATTATCATTGTTAGAAGCAAGCAAATAGAAGAATTGCTCCTTTTTAGGAGCAATTTTTTATTTGTTTAATTAATTATATTGGGAATTAAGGGGTATTATATAGTATAAATATAGGATTTTAGGAGTGATAAAATGAGTGAATTAATAAACAATAGAGAGCACAGGCAGAAGATGATGAAAGAAGTTATTAGGGAGCTACATGAAGGAAAAACTGTAGATGAAGTTAGGGCTAAGTTTGCAGAGGTAATACAAGGAGTATCAGCAAAAGAAATATCTGAGATGGAAGTTCAACTAGTTAAAGAAGGACTACCTATAGAAGAGATACAAAACCTATGTGATGTTCATGCGGCTGTATTTAAAGGATCCATAGAAGAAATTCACCATCCAGAAGAAGTACCAGGCCATCCAGTCCATACTATGAAGCTTGAGAATAGAGCAATAGAGGAACATATGGAGAAAACAATAAAACCAAACTTAATGAAGTTTAAAGAGGATGATTCTAAGGAAAATATATTAGCTTTGGTGGGAGATATAAACCTGCTTTGGGATATAGATAAGCATTATAGTAGAAAGGAAAATTTAATATTTCCTTACTTGGAAAAATACGGAATTACATCACCACCAAAGGTTATGTGGGGCGTAGATGATGAGATAAGAGCTTTAATAAAGGATGTTAAATTATCTCTAACTACTTATAAGGGAAATAAAGAAGAAATAGTAGAAAAGATGGAGACTATGTTAAATCAAGTAAATGAGATGATATATAAGGAAGATAGTATACTGTTTCCAATGTCCTTAGATACTCTAACGGAGGATGAGTGGATATCTATCTATAATGAATCTGATGAAATAGGTTTTGCTATCATAGTTCCAGAGAAAAAATGGAATAGAGTCAATGTAAATGTTGAAAACAAAGTAAAAGAAGAAAGTCAAGGTAATGAAAATGATGGATATATTAAATTTGAATCAGGAATACTAACACCTAAGCAAATTTCTTGTATACTCAATACTATCCCAGGAGATATGACCTTTGTAGACAAAGACAATCTAGTAAAATATTTTTCTCAAGGTAAAGATAGGATATTTGCTAGGACTAAGGCTATAATAGGAAGATCTGTAGAAAATTGTCATCCACCAGCATCTGTTCATGTAGTAGAAAAAATTGTAGATGATTTGCAATCTGGAAGAAAAGATAGTGAAAGCTTCTGGATTAAAATGGGAGAAAAATATGTAATGATTAGTTATTATGCTGTGAGAGATGAAAATGGCGAGTTCTTAGGTACCCTAGAATTTTCCCATGATATTGCACCTATACAAGCTATTACAGGAGAAAAGAGATTGATGTCAGAATAAAAAAATACCACCTATGGTGGTATTTTTAATGATTATTTTGCAGTTTGTGGCTTAGCCAATAAAAAACTAATATATCTAATCATAACATAAAGTACAATTGCAACTGCTACTATTTCTTCGAATTTTACAAGATGTTTAAGAAAAGCTATTGGTTGTTCTGACTTAGTTAAAAACCCGTTTGTTAATTTTAATGATACTGCACTAATTACCATTGGGAAAGTAAATGCGGAATAAGCTGGGTAGAACTTTAACTTTAATAATTTAGGTAATTGTGTCAATGCAAACAAATAGAATAATTGTGATAATGCTAATAATAAATAAACAATTATCATATTCTTTTCAGCAAAGGAATTCATATATCCTGCTAAGCAAAGAGCAGCAGGTGCAGCAAAGATTATAATAGTTGGCAATGTGGGTTCTGCCATGTCTTTAACTACATAAACTCTTCTTAAAACAATTGGCAATAATACTAGATAGGATATAAAACCAAACCAAAATAGAATTTGTCCAATATTTGCTTTATCAAAAGCTGGAGCAGTTATAGCACCAATTGCTATTCCGACATAAACAATAAACCAAGATGGAAACACCTTTTTGATATTAAAGTCAAATACATATTTTCTTGTAAAAGAAATCATCAAGGCCACATGAAGTACTAATCCTATAGTCCACATGCCAAATGCTATAGATGATGACAATGGCTTTAAATATGTAGCTAATAGCATAACTCCCATAGAAAAAGTAGGGAAAACACTAGCAACTACAGGATTATCAAGAGCTTCGTTAACTCCATTTGAGTATTTAACAATTTTTATTAATACTAGAATTAAAATGATTGCTGATAACACACCAAAGATATTCCTGTAAATTTCACCATAGGATTGTACTAAATTGCCTAAAGCTACTAGAGCAAGCATAAGACCAACAATTGGCAATGGTAATTTTTTAATAATTTGATTCATCCACTTCTCTCCTTTTTCCTTGTATTATTAATTCTCTACAATAAAATATCACAATGCGGGTAGCAAGTCCAATAAAAAATATCTATACTAAAAATGATTTTATAAATAAAATATTATTTTACATATATTGTAAAAATATCATAGAAGAAGAAGTTTACAATAACCTGAAAGCACCTAAGAATCATTCATAGACTAATGGTAAAGAAGATTTTAAATATTCCAAATATTGCTTGAGGATTTGCATATTAAATGCTATGATTGTAATAGAATAAAGAAAGGAGTATAATGAATATTAAAAATGAAAAGGAGGGTTTTTATGTCAGGAAAGACTAAGAAGAAGTATTCTGGGGCAGAATACTCACGTTTTATTGTTCCATCTTTAATTGGTATTATACTTTTTATGATTCCCCTAAAATATAAGGGAGATTACACTATTCCAGTTGCAATTTTATCAAAATTCTTTTCAGGATTATTAGAGACAGCATTGCCTACTTTAGTAACTGTACTTATTACTTTTACTGGAGTAATGACTATTATTTATAAAACAACAAAACCTAGTTTTATTGAAAAATCTAAAGAGTTAAAGGGATTGTTCAATGTAACTTCATTTTGGTTTGTAGTTAGAATAATTGGTATGGTACTTGCTATCATGACTTATTTTGAATTAGGGCCTGAATGGATTTGGAATGAAAATACTGGAGGGTTATTATTACATGGACTTTTAACTACGCTATTTGCAATATTCTTCTTTGCAGCATTTTTACTTCCATTATTATTAGACTTTGGTTTACTTGAATTTGTTGGATCAATGCTTACTCCAGTTATGAGACCAATATTTAAACTTCCTGGTAGATCTTCTATTGACTGCATTACATCATGGCTAGGAGATGGAACTATAGGAGTTTTATTAACAAACAATCAATACGAAGAAGGATATTATTCTACTAGGGAAGCATCAGTAATAGCTACCACATTCTCAGCAGTATCAATAACATTTGCATTAGTAGTTTTGGATGAGGTAGGGTTAGTACAACATTTTGTTCCTTATTACCTAGCTGTAACATTTGCAGGAGTAGTAGCAGCAATTATAGTGCCACGAATTCCACCATTATCATGGAAAAAAGATACTTATCTAACAGATACTAACAGAGATAATATGGAAAATGTGCCTAGTGGATTTACTCCATTTACTTGGGGACTTGACCAAGCTATTGAAAAGGCCAAAAACAGTACAGATGTAAAAGGATTTGTAAAAGGTGGACTTCACAATGTCCTTGAAATGTGGGTAGGGGTTATGCCAGTTATCATGGCTTTTGGAACAATAGCAGTTATATTGGCTGAATTCACTCCTATATTTACTTGGTTAGGGATGCCCTTTATTCCTATACTAAATATACTAAAGATACCTTTTGCAGTAGAAGCAAGTCAAACTATGATTATAGGTTTTGCTGATATGTTCTTACCATCTGTAATAGGTGCTAGTATAGAATCTGAATTAACTAGATTTGTAATTGCAGGAACTTCCGTTACTCAACTTATATATCTATCAGAAGTTGGTGCTGTTATCTTAGGTTCTAAGATTCCAGTAAATGTAGGGGAACTATTCATTATATTCTTGCAGAGAACTTTGGTTACATTACCGATAATTGCCATTATTGGGCATATATTATTTTAGAAGTTTTAGAGGCTAATAGCCTCTTTTTTTTATCAAGATTTAATTTGTAGCTAAATTGTAACCAATTCAAATTTTATTTCTAATTGTAATTAAGGTCTAGATGTAGTATTATTTAATGTATACTTAAAAGTTAGAGGTGTGAGGATGAAAAAGAAATTTTTAATATCATTTATAATATCATTTATATGTTTTGGTGTAATTTTTTCAGGACTTAATAAGCTAGGCGTATTTAAAGAACGTTCCACTGAGGCTATGGAGGGTCTAGAAGATGATATTGATTTTGGAGAAGGAAATGAGGTAAAACAAAAGGTAAAGAATGAAATTTTGTTTTTACTCATGGGTGTAGACGCTAAAGATGTAAAAAAATCAAAGGGTACTAGGTCTGATACTATGATGCTATTTAGAGTAAACTTTGATACAGGACAAATCAATATGTTATCTATACCAAGGGATACGAGGGTACTTGTAAAGGGGAAAGAAGATAAAATTAATCATGCCCATGCATATGGAGGGCCAGCTCTTACTTTAAAGTCTTTAAGAGACTTCCTAAATCTGGATATAGATTATTATGTAAAAGTTGACTACAAAGCTGTAATGGAAATAGTAGATGAAATAGGTGGAGTAGAGATAGATGTACCTAGGAATATGAAATATAAAGATCCTTATGCCGATCCACCACTAAATATAAATATCAAAAAAGGATTACAAACCTTAGATGGGAAAAATTCCCATGATTTTTTGAGATGGAGACATAATAACGATTATACATCTGGATATGCTGAAGGAGATATAGGTCGAATTGGAGCACAGCAAATGTTTATGAAGGAATTCATAAAGCAGACATTAAAACTTAAAAATATTGCAAAATTACCAAAGTTTGTAGAGACATACTATACTTATGTAGAAACTAATATTTCTCTAGATATTATGGTAAAGGGAGCATTTGCTGCCAAGAAGATAGACATTGAGAACATGAAAACCAATACAATTCCAGGAGTTGGAGAAAGGATTGCAGGAACTGATTATTGGATATATAATAGAGAAGAGACTAGTGCAATTGTCCAAGAAATGTTTGGAGACTATTTATTAAGTCAATAATAGATAGAGGTGAAAAAATGAGAAAAAAGAGAAAAAAAGAGCATGTAGAGAACTATCTTAGGACAACTTATAAGGGAGATACACTTTTGGGAGATGTATTTTTACAACATAATGCATTGCCTAATTTGAATTTTGCAGATATAGACACAAAAACATCTTTCTTAGGGAAAACAGTAGATTATCCTATAATCATCAATGCTATGACAGGTGGGTCTGACTTTTCCTGGGAAATAAATCGAGAATTGTCATTACTTGCCAAGGAGTTTAATATTCCTATGGCAGTAGGCTCTCAAACCATAGCCTTATGTGAAGAAGAGGAAGGATGTAAGGAATCCTTTAAGATTGTTAGAGAAAACCTAGGGGATAATGGTATTGTCATTGCCAATCTAGGTGCTAACTCTAGTTTAGACGATGTAAAATCAGCATTGGAACTAGTAAATGGTGATGCTATTCAATTACATCTAAATCCTGCTCAAGAAGTGGTCATGCTTGAAGGTGATAGAGATTTTACAGGAATTTTAGATAATATTGAGAGAATAGTTAAAGAGATAGATAAGCCAGTTATAGTAAAGGAAGTAGGATTTGGTATTTCAAAGGAAGTAGCTTCTAAATTATATAATATTGGAGTTAGAAATATTGATGTATCTGGATCTGGGGGCACTAATTTTATAGAAATCGAGAATGTTAGATATAATAATATGGATTTTTCAGACCTATACTCATGGGGAATACCAACTGCTCTTACATTGATTAAATGTAGGGAATTACCAGATGACTTGAACTTAATTGCAAGCGGTGGTATAAGAAATAGTATGGATATAGTCAAGGCACTGATCATCGGTGGTAATATGGCTGGTATATCTGGTGAGATACTGTCATATTTACTTCATGGAGGATATAATACCGCTAGGGATTATTTAGAAGGATTAATATATAAGATGAAAGTATTAATGCTTCTCCTAGGGAAACAAAATATTCAAGAATTGAAAACCACTGATTATAGAATAATAGGAGAATTAAAAGAACTAATATAGTGACAACTAAGAGTGAATAGGGAATAGCTAAAAGATTTATATCTTAAAGCTATTCCCTATAGTTTTTTCACTAACTGATTTTAAAATCCTCCAGCACCGCCGCCACCGGCACCTCCTCCTCCACCACTAGAGAAGCCACCTCCACTTCCTGTAGAGCTTGAGCTAGTCCCCGTTGCATCACCATAAAAAGATGAATTGAATCTATCTTCAAAACTAGACCCGCCCTTACGATTGCTTAGGAAATACCAATATGCCCAATGACTGGAGTCATAGGATGCAGGCATTGTTCCTCTAAGATTATCTAATGATTTCATTGGCAATCCTAAGGCTAAAGCATAGATTAAGGTCATATCTCTTGGTATAGAGACATCATATTCCTCTGTAACTTTTCTTTGCATATCTACATTTTTCTTAAAATCTTTCCATAAGCCATATTGAATATGACCCTTATCAGATTTTCTGGTGAATAAAACAATTCCATATACAAAGGTAAATACTGATAGGATAATTAAAGCTATACCATAGAGACCTTCTAATATAAGGCTTGTAATACCAATACTAAAGCAAAGTAGAGATGCAATAAGAATTAGTCCAGCAAATTTACCACTACTACTATCATAATAACCCCTAGCCTTAACATCTTCTCGAATTTTCTTTTGCCATAGGTTAAATTCCTTGCCAAAACTCATAAAGTTTTTATTTCTATATTCTTCGATATCCTTTGTAGATACTTTATCACCATCACCAATAGTATTAAATAGCCAATCTAAAAGATACATTTCATGGGGTACTAGATCTTTTTTAGACCTAGTAGTTCTGGAAAATTGGAAATCCCTTTTTTTCTTCTTAGAGCTTTCTATCTCTTCAATAGACATATACTCTTTTCTCGCCAAATCAAATATTGATGTCATCAAAGACCTAGAATCAATGACCTGCATGTAGAAGACCCTAAGTTCTGCAGGTGTAATATCTTCTGGAGATAAGGTATTCATAGAGTCATATATATCTGCTTTTCTTCTAAGCTTATTAAAGATAAGACCAGTGATTATAGTTCCTATTGCAGTCATTACTATAGATATATTATTAAATAGGCTTTTGTTTTTAGATTTAGATATAGCCTTATCTTCTATTGCTTTTATCAATGATAATTCTTCACTCATTATATCGTCAAAAGTCCTGTTTCCCATATTTGTGCTAGAATCTATAAAAGATTTTGGAAATAGTATTCTAGCCTCTATAAATGTATCAATAGGCACATTGGATACATCTAATTTAATTAAATCCCTTTTCCCTTCGACAAATTTGATTTCACCATTGAGAGGACCATGGGCAAATATCTTAGTTTTTTCCATGTCATTACCTGGTAATTTAATAGTAGCAGAAAAATAATCCACTGCTGTGGAGTTTTGATTACCTAAAAACTTATAATATAGTTCACCAGTATCTATATTATTAATTGCTACATCCTTGACAGTATACTTAATACGAAAGGTTTTTGATTCGTTTTTAGAAGGTGAAAATATTATTATATTCAGAGTGTTTATTTCATTGGTAGTTGTAAATACACCATTATCACCTTTTTTAGCTGATGCCACAAGATTATAAGGAACTTCAACTCCTTCAATCATCTCGTAGAGCTCCAAGTCATTTATACCTGATGTACCACTTAGGACAATATCACGATAAACTCCATTGAAGCTATCTTTGAAATTAAAAGTGAGATCCTCTGAAACCACTAAATCACCATTATCAATCAACTTAGAATCTACTATCCATCTGCTAATACTTAAGGCATCCTCAGCAAAACTAGCTGTGGAGATAAAGATTAATACAATTATGATTAATACTACATTGAGCTTTTTTGAAAACAAAATGCCACCTCCATATAAACTATATACTTTTATATTATACAACTAAATAAATTGAATTAGTAGTTAATATTATGCTATTATCTCATATAATGGGATTAAGGAGTATAAAAAATGTACTTAAGATAACATAATCTTGTTTACAAAGGGTAAAAGATATATAATATATTTGTTAATTCAATGTACAAGGAGTGATAATATGGGTTTGATTATTGGAATTGTAGGAGCAACAGGTGCAGTAGGACAAAAAATGTTAGAAGTAGTTATGGAGAGAAATATACCAATAGATGAGCTAAGACTTTTTGCATCAGAAAAGTCAGCTGGAAAAACTATTTATTTGGATAAATTAAAAAAAGAAATTACAATAGAGCTTTTAACTGAAGAAGTAATGAAAGAAAAATACGATTATCTCTTATTTGCTGCAGGAGGAAGCATATCAGAAAAATATGCACCAATCGCTGCAAGTGCAGGTAATATGGTAATAGATAATTCATCACATTTTAGAATGGATAAGGATATACCTTTAGTTATACCAGAAGTTAATGCTAGTGTATTAAAAGGCTATAGAGGTATTATAGCTAATCCAAACTGCTCTACAACTCAAATGGTAGTAGCGATTACACCTATATACAAGAAATACGGTATAAGGAGAATAGTAGTATCCACTTATCAAGCTGTATCAGGTAGCGGACACAAGGCTATAGTAGAATTACAAAGCCAGATGGAAGATACTAATTATCCAAATAAGGTATATACAAGAAAAATAGCCGGCAATTGCATACCCCATATAGATGTATTCAACGAGAATGGATTTACCAAAGAAGAATTAAAAATGGTATATGAAACTCACAAGATATTAGCTGATGATACAATAGAAATCAATCCAACTGCAGTTAGAATACCAGTCTTCTATGGTCATAGTGAATCAATATATTTGGAGCTTAAGGAAGAAGCAAATGTAGAAGAAATTAAAAATTTATTAGAAGAATCAGAGGGTATAATAGTAGAAGATGAACCAAAGATAAATAAATACCCTACTCCATTAGAAGTAGAAAACACAGATTTGACCTATGTAGGAAGAATTCGTAAGGACTTATATAATCCTAAGGGTATATCACTTTGGGTAGTAGCAGATAACCTTAGAAAAGGTGCAGCTACTAATGCAATACAGATTATTGAGGCTATAGAAAATATAAAATTGGAGGGATAATCAATGTTTAAAGGTGCAGGAGTTGCAATTGTTACACCATTTAAAGATGGGAAGTTTCATAAGGAAGCCTATGAGAAATTAATCGATTTTCAAATTGAAAATGGAACTCAAGCATTAATAGTACTAGGTACTACAGGAGAAGCTTCAACTATAAGTAAGGAAGAAAAAGAACTTATCATACGAACTGCAGTAGAGAAAGTAGGCAAAAGAATTCCTGTCATAGTTGGTACTGGTTCTAATTGTACAGAGAGTGCTGTTGAAAATACAAAACAAGCTGAAGAGCTAGGAGCAGATGGAATACTAATAGTTACACCATATTACAATAAATGTACAAATAGTGGCATGATAGCGCATTTCACAGCAGTAGCTAATGCTACAAAATTACCTGTAATATTATACAATGTACCTAGTAGAACAGCAGTAAACATTCCACCAGAAGTAGTTTTATCTATGAGTAGAGTAGATAATGTTATAGGAGTTAAAGAAGCAAGTGGTAATATTTCACAAATACTAGAGATAAAAAGGATTGTACCTGAAGATTTTATGATTTATTCAGGTAATGATGATCAAGTAGTGCCAATATATGCATGTGGTGGTCATGGAGTTATTTCAGTAGCGTCCAATGTAATACCAAAGGAAATGCAAGAAATGTGTGAAGCATTTATGAATGGAGATGTTGCAGAAGCATTAAGAATTCAACTGGAATATAAGAAGCTTATAGATTTGCTATTCTGCGAGGTAAATCCAATACCAGTAAAGGCAGCTTTATCAGAGATGAGATATATAGAAGACGAACTAAGATTGCCTTTGACATCTATGGAAGATAATAATAGAATCAAATTAATTCAAGAGATGAAGAGGATGAATATCATTTAGGAGGATATTATGAATTTATTAATCTATGGGATAAGGGGAAAGATGGGAACAATTATTAAAGAGTTAGCCATAGAGGATTCTTATTGGAATAATGTCTATGGGTTATGCAGAAATGTTGGGAACCCAGTGGAAGATGTAAAGTTTGATGTGTTAATAGACTTCACCCATGAATCCGCTATAGATAGAGTACTTAAGCTGGGATTAGATAGAGGTTTACCTATTGTAATAGGTAGCACTGGATATAATGAGGAACAGCTTAAAAAGATAAAGGAAGCTTCTACTAGAATTCCAATACTTCAAGCAACTAATATGTCCTTGGGAATGAACCTAATGTTTGCATTAGTAGAGCAAGCGGCATCAGTATTCAAGGATAAGGTAGATATTGAAGTATTAGAATCCCATCATAATCGAAAAAAAGATGCTCCATCAGGTAGCGCTGTAACAATAGTGGAATCCATTGAAAGAGGCTTAAATGAGCTAAGAAAACATCAATATGGCAGAGAAGGAGAATGTCCAAGGGAAAAAGGAGAAATAGGCATTCATTCTATTAGGGGTGGGAATATTGTAGGCTATCATGAAGCAAATTTCATTAATGAACTAGAATCAATAAAAATATCTCATGAAGCCTATGATCGCAAAGTATTTGCCCAAGGAGCATTAGAAGCAGCAAAATTTATCATAGGCAAGCAACCAGGATTATACAATATGAGAGATGTACTAAATATATAGGAATAAGTTTAGAAATTGGTGCCTGGCACCAATTCCTAAACTTATTTTTTTAATTTATTTGCTATTTTTTACTAATTAATTATTGACATAGTAATAATTAAGGCATATACTGTATATAGATTATATATACAGTATATACAAGATGAACAGTTTCTTTTAAGGAGGTGTAGCATGAGGATAATTGTATCTAATTCATCTAATGAGCCTATATATGAGCAAATATCAAGTCAAATAAAAGGAATGATAATAAGAGGGGAGTTGGAAGAAGGGGAATCCTTACCTTCAATAAGAGGTCTGGCCAAAGACTTACAGATATCTGTGATCACAACTAAAAGGGCATATGAGGAATTAGAAAAAGAGGGTTTTATAGAAACTATGCAGGGGAAGGGCTCATTTGTAGCTATACAAAACAAAGAACTAATGAAAGAGAAGAAATTAAAACTTATAGAGCAGAAATTATCTGAAATAGTAGATGAATCTAAATTGCTTGGACTAAAATACTTAGAGATAAATGAAATGCTAAAAATTCTGTTTGAGGAGGTAGAATAAATGCTAGAAGTAAAAAGTTTATCTAAAAAATTTAAAACATTTGAGCTAGATAATATATCTTTTAGGCTAGAACCTGGATATATAATGGGATTCATAGGGCCTAATGGAGCAGGAAAAAGTACAACTATAAAGCTGATAATGAATCTTCTCAAAAAAGATTCTGGGGAAATAAAAGTATTTAATAAGGATAATATTGAATTTGAGAGGGAAATAAAAAATAGAATAGGATTTGTATATGATGAATCATATTTTTATGAAGATTTAAGCATCAGTCAAATGAAAAATATTGTAGCGCCTTTTTATAAGGAATGGAATAATGACTTATTCAATAAATATATGAAGGATTTTGATTTAGATGTAGGACAAAAAATAAAGAAACTATCCAAGGGAATGAAGATGAAATTCTCATTAGCATTGGCTTTATCTCACGATGCAGACTTGATAATAATGGATGAGCCTACATCAGGGTTAGATCCAGTGTTTAGAAGGGAAATTTTAGATATCTTGTATAATATTATCCAAGATGAAAATAAATCCATATTCTTCTCCACTCATATAACTACAGATTTAGAAAAAATCGCAGATTATATTACATTTATAAATGAAGGAAAGATAGTATTTTCAAAATCTAAGGATGAAGCATTAGAGTCCTATGCTATTGTAAAGGGTGGAAATAATTTACTGGATAAAGATACTAGAAAAGAATTCCTTGGTATTAGAGAGACTAATGTAGGATTTGAGGGCCTTATAGCAAACTCACAAAAAATCAAGGCCATATTTGGTAATCAGGCATTAATAGAAAGGCCATCCTTAGAAGACATAATGGTCTATAGTGTAAGGAGGTAGAGGTATGTTAAATTTAATTAAAAAAGACTTATTGTTGATTTTTTCCATTAAATCAAATGTAATAACTTTAGTCTTGTTTTTTCCTCTTATGATGTTAATTCTAGGATCAGAAAATACTACAGGAGTTTATTCTCTAATGCTAATAAGTTATGGATTTGTATTAAGTTCTATTCCTTTCAAATATGAATTAAGAGATAAACCCCATATGTTAATACAGTCTCTACCTATTAAAAAGAAGGATATAGTCATAAGTAGATATTTAGCTATGTTTATTTATTTTCTTATAGGCCTAGTGTATACATGGATATGTTTTTATATTTTCAAACTTTTAGGTTTTGAATATGATGGCAAATTTGATATTTTAACCATAAAACAAAGCTTGTTGGTCTTATTGTTTAGTTCATCTATTTCTTTTCCTGCACAATTTAGGTTGCCTCCTAAACTAAGCAATATAGCAAATATAATAATTTTTATACTAATAATAAATATTACCAGTGCCATAAGTGATGAAATAGGGTCAATGTTGCTATCTAACTATTTTCAAGGACCTTTGGTATTGCTTTTAGTAGGGATAATATACCTATTGTCCATGCTAATATCTATAGGACTATATGAAACAAGGGATTTATATTAGGAGGGATTGGTTTGAAAAATCTAGTAATAAAAGATATTAAAGTACTTAGGTTTATGAACTTATTTATATTAGTAGTAGGTATAGTATCGGCTATTATCGGAAATACGGTTAATGAGATATTAAAATCAAAGCTGATCTATGGATATGGTATATTCTTGATGGTATATGTTTCAATATCATATACAACTCAGTATGATATAAAAGCCAAGTCTGATATAATGCTAAATTCCTTATCTATCAATAGAAATGACATAGTTAAAGCTAGATATATATCTTCAATTCTATATTTATTGTTTTCAATAGGAGTTATCTTCATTGCAACCAATATATCAAAATATTTGTTTGCCAGCAATAATTTGGGAAACCCTGTTAAAATATTGGATATGCTTTTTTTATCAGGTATATGTTTAATATTCATTTCACTATTCTTACCTTTTCAATATTACAATATGGAAAAAGTACAGATATTTAACTCAATATTTTATATAATATTAGTACTATCTCCAAATTTGGTAAGCAAATATATGCCTAATATAGGAACATCAAAGTGGTTTGATGCTGCAATGAAAATGGATTTTAAGTCTATTACCTATTCACTACTAGGCCTTGGGATTATTTTATGTTTTATATCTCTTCAAATATCAAAGCAAATATATAAGACTAAGGAATTTTAATCTTGGTTTTGTCATGGGGGTATCTCTAAAAGCTCATGAAAATAAAAACTGCAAAAGGAATTTACTCCTTTTGCAGTTTTATTCTTTATTGATCAAGGACTTTCTAATATCATCTGGAACTAAAGAGCCCCCAGTTCCCCAGCACATATGAGTGATATTTTTATTCTGATATTTATCAGAAGTAAATATAGGCCCTAAAAGTCCAGCTAAGGCAGAAGGCTCTAAAAATATTTTTTCTTCCTCATATAATTCTTTTAGAAAATCGTATAATCTATGGTCATCAATTGTAAAAGCTCCGGTTAAAGTCTTGTCCATGATTTTTCCTACAAAGGAGGAAGGTCTTCCAACTGCTAAACCATCAGCTGCAGTTTTGTTATCAAGTCCAATATCCTCTACTGAAACTTTATCATGAAGCCCTGAGGCTAATCCTAAGAGCATCGCAGGAGAATGAGTTGGTTCAGCAAAGAAGCAATGTACATTGTCACCATACATAAGCTTCAATCCATATGCAACACCACCAGGTCCACCGCCTACACCACAAGGTAGATATACCAATAGAGGATGTTCTACATCTACTACAATACCCATGGCATCAAGCTGCTTCTTAGTCCTTAGCCCAGCTACAGCATATCCCATAAATAAATCTTTAGAGTTCTCATCATCAATAAAGTAGGACTTAGGGTCATTATCAGACAATGCCCTTCCTTCCTCTACAGCTTTTGAATAATCTGACTCATATTCAACTACCTCAACTCCTCTAGAGCGAAGCAAATCCTTTTTCCATTGCTTTGCATCCTGAGACATATGAACTATTACATTAAAGCCTAGCTTTGCAGATATAGTACCAATACTTAATCCAAGGTTCCCTGTACTACCTACTTGAATAGTATAAGATGAAAAGAATTCCTTCAAATTATCACTAGCTAATATAGAATAATCATCATTTAATTCAAGAAGACCATTATCCATTGCTAGAGTTTCTGCATATTTAAGAACCTCGTATATACCACCACGAGCCTTAATAGAGCCAGCTATGGGAAGTAGGTCATCCCTTTTTAAGATTAAATCACCATAGATCTTCTTCTTATGTTCATTTTCCATTCTTATCTTTATTTTTTCAAGCTTAGACACAGGGGATTCAATAATCCCATCTATTACTTCAGGGAATACTTTTTTTATATATGATGCAAATCTTTCTAGCCTCTCTAAAGCCTCTAAGACATCATCATAAGAAACAGCTAGAGAATCCTTTACTTCACTAAAATTAGTATAATTATTATTATACCAAATCACTTCTTTCATCTCTTTCAAATCATTTAATAAAGGAAAATCCATATAATAAACCTCCAATACAATTTCAGTTATCTTTAGTATATAATATTTTGAAGAATAATCAAAGAAAAACAACACAAAGGGAGTATCCCTCTATGTTGCCTTTGTTATATAAATAGTTGGATATCAGAATCTAGGGCATCTACTAAATATTCTTCTGCTGTTACTATACTAACTTCTTTGAGAAGCTCTTCCTCTTTAAAGCCCATGACTTCACAGGATAGTTTGCATGCTTTCATATTTACGCCTTTTTTTAATGCTCCCTTTAAGAAATCAGATAATGTAGGGGTTTCACTGTCTTCCATCATTCCTACTAACATTTTTTTACCTATACCTGCAAAATTCATTTTCGATAGAGGTAGATCTTCAATATATTTTGGAGTCATGTTTGCAAACATTTTTTCTGCTCTTGTTTTCTCTTCATCAGATGCATTATTTGGATCCCTCACCAACATTAATCCCCAAAATGCAAAGAACATTGTGACCTCCATATTAATACCACTGGCAGAGTTTGCCAAGACAAGAGCTGCTAAAGCCTTATCATAATCGCCACTAAACATAAGTATGCTTATCTTCTTTTTATCCTTATTATCCATAAAAAAACCTCCTTTCCACTAGATTTAGCAGAAAGAAGGATTTCTATACTTTGCTTTGAAAAAATCTATATTTTGGCTGATTTCATTAAGAATATATGAAAGTAAATATATTTCATTATAATCATTATATAAACCAAGACTTATCCTTACTAAACCAGGTCTTGGCAAGGATTCATTTTCCCTATACTTCTTCATTTCTTCATTAGATATCTTAAGTAATCTTTGGACATAAGGTTGGGCACAGAAGCAACCGTTTCTAACAGCTATTCCACCATAAAGAGCAAGTATACTAGCCAACTCATTGTGTTCCAATCCTTTCATATTAAAAGATATAATTGATACCTTATTATTTACATCACAATCGTCATATAAAACAAGGTCAGGTATATTTTTTAATAAATTAAGAGCATATCTGGTTAAATCTCTTTCATATTCTTCTATTGAATTCATTCCAAGTTCCTGCAATGTTCTGATGCTAGTTGATAATGCAAGAACTCCCATTAGGTTAGGGGTTCCAGCCTCCTCTTTCTCTGGTGGATTTGCCCATATTGTATCTTCCATAGAAACATATTTTACAATTCCCCCTCCTAACTGCTCTGGTAAACCATAATCAAATATCTCCTTTGGGGCTACTAATACACCTGTACCAAAGGGTGCATACATTTTATGTGCAGAGAAAGCTAAATAATCAATATGTTCTAAGCTATCCTTAGGCTTCATATCAAAAAAACTATGGGGAATAAGCTGTGCTCCATCTACTAGAATTTTAGCTCCATATTTATGACAGATTTTTGCAATGCTATATATAGGATTAATATAACCAGTCACATTAGATGCACCAGTTACAGTGACTAAGCCAACTTTTCCTTGGTACATTTTTAGCTTAAATTCTAAATCTTCCAAACATAATCTACCTACAGCGTCTACTTCCACAAAGTCAGTATTATACTTATATTTCCAAGGTAATAGATTAGAATGATGTTCCATATAAGTAGATAAAACTATTTTTTCCTTTAGAGTATCTTTTAACCTATAGGATAATTTGTTTATGCACTCAGTTGTGTTCTTCAAAAATACACATGTATGGTAATCCCTATCTCCTCCTACGAAGTCCAATACAATTTCTCTGCCTTCATCATAGATTCTAGAGGAAACTATGGACTTGTATCCAGTACCCCTATGGACAGATGAATAAGAGGGAGAGAAATTGACTATCTCAGTTATAACGGATTTAAATGGAGGTGTTGTAGCAGCATTATCAAAGTTTATATAATTTACAGAATTACCATTTATCAATCTAACAGAACTATCACTACCCATAACCAAATTTCTATACATAATATCACCCTTAATATTGAGATAATACTATTTTATTAAATTGTATTATTTTGGTGATAGTTAATAAAAATTCTAGATTATGATATAATGATTAAAAGAAAGGAGTAGATAATACTTGAAAAACAAAAAAGCTTTTTATGCAGATATGTCTTTATTATTGGTTGCTATTATATGGGGTTCAGGCTTTATAGTAACAAAAAATGCCCTGGATCATATTACACCTTTTTATATGCTATTTTATAGATTTTTTGTTTCTGCTGTACTATTATCCGTGATTTTCTTTAAGAAAATTAGAAAAGCTTCCTTAAAAGATATTAAGGGAGGAGTAATAATCGGCTTATTCTTGTTCGCAGGTTTTGCTACTCAGACTGTAGGATTACAATATACAGAAGCAGGGAAGCAGGCTTTTATTACTGCCACAAATGTGGTTATGGTGCCATTTATTTATTGGGGAATATCAAAGAAAAAGCCTGATAAGTTTGATTTAGCTGCTGCCTTCTTGTGTTTAGTAGGAATAGGGATACTAAGTCTAGATAGTAATCTAGCCATGGGATATGGAGATTTCCTTACGCTGATATGTGCTGTATTTTTTGCACTCCATATTTCATCAACAGGATATTTTGCAAAGGAATCAGACCCATATGTTATATCCATAGTTCAACTAGCTACTGCTGCGGTGCTTTCATTAATATTTGCACTTTTATTTGAAGGTAAACCTCTTGCAATTCAGGGACAAACTATAATTCCAATTTTATATTTAGCTGTATTTAGTACAATGCTTGCATTTTTGTTACAAACCATTGCACAGAAATATACAAATTCTACACATACAGCTATAATACTCAGTTTAGAAGCAGTATTTGGAAGCACATTTGCTATTATATTCTTGAAAGAAGAGCTAAGCCTAAGATTCTTTATTGGTTGCATGTCAATACTTATATCAGTTGTAACCAGCGAAACAAAATGGGAGTTTTTAAAACATACTAAAGATTCATAATAGATTATAATGGGGGGAAAAAATGAAGATTCTTATACTAGACAACAATGCAGATGATATTAAATCTTTAAAAGAAATAATCCATAATGCTGATCTTGGTGTAATAGTAGGTGAAACAAATGAGGAATTAGATATTTTAGAGGAATTGGAAGTTTTTGAACCAGATTTGATTCTTATAGATCTTTTATATGAAGGATTTGATGGCTTTCGTATAATAGAAGAAATTAGTAGGAAGAAAATAAATACAAGATTTATTGTAATCTCTAATGAGTTTGCAAAGGAAACAGTTGAGAATGTATATAGATATGGGGCAGAATTTTTTGTTCGCAAACCAATAAATGAATATGAGGTTGAGTCAATAATAAAAAAGGTGAAATATGAGGTTGAATTAGAAAATAAAATCAAAAAAGTTCAAGAAATTTTTAACGATATTGCACCCATTTCTCATAAAAATAAAGAATTTAACAATTGTGAACAAGATATCAAAATAGTCCTTTTAAAGCTGGGAATAATTAGTGAAATAGGTAGTGATTACATAGTAAAGGCTGCAAGGTATTTAATTGAAAACGAAATAAATATAAATGATATATCCATAAGAAATCTATGTTCAAGGTTTAGTCCTAATCCTAAGGCTACAGAGCAAAAAGCAAGAAGGGCAATTAATATGGCCTTAAGCAATATTGCAAGTATGGGTATAGAGGATTATATGAATGAAACTTTTGTGGAATATTCAAATACCTTGTTTAGTTTTGAACAAGTAAAGCGGGAAATGGATTATATTAGGAACAAAAGTAGCGAAAAAGGTTCAATTAATATGAAAAGATTTCTCTCAGGCTTGCAAATGATTTGCGAAAATTATAACAATTAAAAACATTCGGAAATTAAAATTGAATAATTATGAGTTATTTTGAAGCAACCCATCTATAATCTAGATTAAACTAAGATTAGGAGGAAGATTAATGGAGCTGCTCATATCAATTAACAAATTTATCAACGATATCGTTTGGGGACCACCAATACTTATATTATTAGTAGGTACTGGTATTTACCTAACCATTCGAACTAATTTCTTTTCAATTGCTAAATTAGGTTATGTACTTAGGAACACTTTAATGAAGATGTTTTCTAAGGAAGAAAAGGGTCAGGGAGAAGTATCCGCTTTTCAAGCAGTATCTACAGCACTTGCAGCAACAGTTGGAACAGGTAATATCGCTGGAGTAGCTACAGCAATAGCAGTAGGTGGACCTGGGGCAGTATTTTGGATGTGGTTCGCTGCTATAGTTGGTATGACTACTAAATTCGCAGAAGTAGTGTTAGCTATTAGATATAGAGAAAAAACACCAGATGGAAGATTTGTTGGAGGTCCTATGTATTACATTACAAACGGACTAAACATGAAATGGTTAGCTAAGATATTTGCTTTCTTCGGAGCGGTGGCAGCATTTGGTATAGGAAATATGGTTCAAGCAAATTCCATAGCAGAAGCACTTAATGTGACATTTGGTCTAGATAAACTAACTGTTGGAATTGTATGTGCAATATTTGCAGCTATAGTAGTTATAGGTGGAATTAAGAGAATAGGTCAAGTAACTGAAATATTTGTACCTTTCATGGCTGCATTCTATATCTTAGGTGGATTGGCAATTATTATAATGAATATTTCTCAATTACCAGGAGCAATAAAGCTAATACTCTCTCATGCATTTACTGGAACAGCTGCAGTTGGAGGTTTTACAGGCTCAACTGTTATGCTTGCTATGAGATATGGAGTTGCAAGAGGAGTATTTACAAACGAAGCAGGCTTAGGTTCTGCTCCTATAGCTCATGCTGCAGCAACTACAGATAGTGCTGTACGCCAAGGATTATGGGGAGTGTTTGAAGTATGGATAGATACATTAGTTATAGCTACTATAACATCTTTAGCAATTTTAACATCAGGAGTATGGGATAGTGGTTTAACAGCGGCAGCTTTAACTACAGCGGCATTTAACTCTGTTATGCCAGTTTATGGTGGATGGATAGTTGCCATAGGTCTTTTATTGTTTGCTTTCTCAACTATATTAGGATGGGAATACTATGGAGAGCGTTGTGCAGAATATCTATTGGGATCAAAAATCAATATGGCATATAGAATGCTATGGATCCCTTTCATAGTTATAGGTTCCGTAGGTGGACTTGAACTTCTTTGGGATATAGCAGATACATTAAATGGTTTAATGGCTATTCCAAACTTAATAGCTCTTGTATTCCTAAGTCCAGTAGTTATTAAGCTTACTAAAGAATATTTTTCTAAAGAAAAGTTAAATGGTAGAAGATAAATAATAAATAATAAAAAACCTGACAGTCTAGATGACTGTCAGGTTTTTTTATTAAGATTTTCAATATTTTACTATTTATTTATTTTCCTTTTCATGTCTGTATTTTTCCATTACCCCAGCAAATATTTCAGCACTAGTAGGTGGTGTATAAGTTATAGCATTTGCTCCTGCTTCAATAGTTTCAAGTATTGATTCATCAGTAGGACCACCTGTAGCAATAATTGGAAGATCCTTGCCAAATTCATCCCTAATTTGCTTCACAAGAGAAGCTGTTCTAGGACCTCCAGATATATTTAAGATACTTGCTCCAGCTTCTATCTTACCCCTATAGTCATCAAATTCAGATACTACTGTAGCTATGATTGGGATATCTATTTGTTCTTTCATCTCTCGAATCACTTCATTTGCTGTTGGAGCATTAACTACAACTCCATAAGCTCCCATTAACTCTGCCTGAAATGCAATACCTACAGATCGTTTACCAGTAGTTAATCCACCACCTACACCAACGAATACTGGGACAGCAGCCACTTCTAATATGGATTGGGTAATAGACAATTGTGGAGTGAAAGGATAAACTGCTATAATTGAATTAGCATTTGAATTCTTAATTATTGCAACATCAGTGGTAAATAGTAATGATTTAATTCTTGTACCTAATATCTTTATTCCACTACATTTATAAATCACAGAAGGCACCTCTATTATTCTAGAGCGAAGTTGAGTTTTCACCTCTGGAATAAACTTTTCTTTATCCATACTACACCTCCTTATATTCTTGTTTATATTATACACTAAAACAGCCTAATTAAATTATAAATTTAAGAATTTTAAAACTTGAAAATGGTATAAATATGATATGATGGGTATAAATGAAAGTATTGTAACAATAATTTTAACTAGGGGGAAAAGAATATGTTTAAGTGGAAAGATAGTTTTAGCGTCAATATAGAAAAGATTGATGAGCAACATATGGAGTTATTTAGATTAGGTTCAGAGTTATATACTTTAATTTCAGCAAAAGATGGAGTTGACAGGTATGACGAGATAATGGATGTAGTAGGAGAGCTAGCAAATTATACAGTCGAACATTTTGCATATGAAGAAGCAATGATGAAGACCAATAATTATTCAGATCTTGTTCAACACAAGCTACAACATGATGCCTTTGTAGGTAAAATTAAATCCATAAAGGCTGAGGAAGTTGACTTGACACAGAGAAAAACTGCTATGGATTTAATTGTATTTATTGCTAATTGGATAGAAAAACATATATTAGGTACTGATATGCAATACAAAGAATTCTTAAATGAAAAAGGAGTTTTTTAGTTAAGGAGAGTAATCATGAGGAAAGAATATGTTCAATACATGAAGGATTTACCTATTAATATTCATTTAGCTAATATCTTGGAATATCCAATTCACTGGAATGATTCCATAGAGATTCTTTTTGTCTTGAAAGGGACTATAGATGTAGGAGTAGAGAATGAAATCTATACATTAGAAGAAAGAGAAATAGAGATAATTAATGTTAATGAGGTATGTAGTATAAAATCTAATGATCCAGAGAACTTGGTTCTTTTACTCAGTATAGAGCCGAATTTCTTTGAAAGATACTATGATGATGCAAAGGAAGTATTCTTTTACACGAATTCCAGTGATGAACATATTCAAAATGAAGAAAAATATTATGAGCTTAGAAGATATATATCAATCCTGTTATATGAAGCAGTCTCAAAAATAGATGATTATGAGGATAAGATTGAAGAGAACTTATTAGAAATGATGTATCATTTATTAAATAATTTTCATTATCTTTTTTATGAAGAAGAAAGTCTAAAAGAAGATGAGGTACAACTGGAAAGATATCATAGGATAGTCAAATACTTAAGTAACAACTATATGAATAAGGTCAGTTTGCAAGAGATAGCTAATAAAGAATTTTTAACTTCTCAATATTTATCATATAAAATAAAGGATACCTTTGGTCTTGGTTTTAACGAGTATTTAAACCAAATAAGGGTAGAAGAATCAACTAAGCTATTATTAGATACGAGTAAAAATATATCCGAAGTATCCGAGGAAGTTGGCTTTTCCCATGTAAGGTATTATAACAAGCATTTCAAACTCCACTATGACTGTACTCCTATGCAATATAGGAAGAAATACAAGGTCAGTGAAAAAGAGTTAGAAAAGATGAAAAAGTTGACTTATATTGATATTAAAGAAGCTATTCCATTTCTTACTCAGTATATAGAGGATTATGAGAGATATGATTACGATAATAGGATAATAAAAATTGATATCGATTTAAACAAGGAGTCTATAGGTGAATTTAAAAAACCAGACCTAATAGATTTAGGGGATATATATCTCTTACTTGAAGAAGAAAACAGAAGGATTTTAGAGGAGATTCAAAGAGAGATAAGATTCAAATATTGCATAGTCAATAGACTTTTTTCAGAAGATATGGATATTTATAGAGATAAAAGTCATAAATTTATTAATTGGACCAGGGTTGAAAATATCCTTGATACATTAAAGGAATTAAATCTTATTCCTATAATTATTACAAAAAATGTAGAGAAATATGTAATTGATGATTTCATCAATCATTTTTCCAACATCTATGAAGAAGATATTGAAAAATGGTTAAGCACTGAAGTTAAGGATTTAGAGCCATATTTTCCACAGAAAACCATATCCCCAATGCAGGATACAATATCCATGGTTCCCTATGTTCTATATAACTATATTCACCTAAATAATAGGGTGGTTTTAAATATGATAGATGAGATATCTAAAGAGACCATATTGGATAATGACACTTTCTTTGGTGGTAATGGTATATGTACCTCAAATTATTTAAAGAAACCTTCTTATTATGCTTATATGTTATTGTCTTTATTAGGTAATGAGATAATAGACAAGGGGGAAGGCTATATAGTTACGAAATCTGAATATGGATATCAGATAATGCTTTTCAATCCTATAGAAATAGATGAAAGAGTAATATATGAGGATTTAGCAATTGAAAAGGTAAAAGAGAGGAAAGTTTCTTTAAATATTTTAAATATGGCCAATGACTTCCAAGTGACTAAATATAATCTTAATAAGGGATTTGGTTCAGTATATGATAAATGGGTGTATTTAAATAGTCCAGAGAGACTTGATAATGACAACTGGGAGCTACTCAAGGAATATATACATCCAAATGTAACTTTTTATTATGGTAAGAAAGCTTCAATATATAATCTAGTAGCTACTGTAAAACCTTATGGTGGGATACTTATCTTGCTAAATAATGTACAAAGTTAAGATTTTTTTGGATTATTTTAAGATTTATAAAAAATGATGGTTTTTAAAAAAACTCAAATAGTCCGAAAAAGAGGCTAAACAAGTGAATGAAAAGGAGCCTCCATTTATGTTAACATAATGAAGTAACATAAATGGAGGTTTTATTATGGGTAAAAATAGCAAGATATTTGCAGAGGAAAAAATCGGGAAACTATTACTTAGGATTTCTATACCAATTATAATTTCATTTCTTGTATCTGAATTATACAATATGGTAGATACAATATTTGTAGGAAGAGAAGTAGGTGGAATAGGAATAGGAGCTTTGGTCCTGGTATTTCCAATTCAAAGAATAATAATAGCATTAAGTATCATGGTAGCAGTTGGAACATCAACAGCATTTTCTAGAGCGAACGGGCAAGGTAATACAGAAAAAGCTAGAAAAGTTATTAAGAATGGTTATTCACTTTCAGCTTTAATTATGCTAACGATTACAATTTTAATATATATATTTTCAGAGAAGATCCTTATAGGTCTTGGTGCAAGTAATCAGACATTAGAATATGCTAATTCTTATCTAAGTATAATTATATTTGGATCTATATTCTTAAGTCTAACAACTTTTATATCAAATATTATGGTATCCTTAGGCAATAATAAGATTTCAATAATAAGTACTAGTATAGGAGCTATAATTAATATAATTCTTGATTATATATTAGTAGTTGAATTTAAGATGGGTATCAAAGGTGCTGCAGTTGCAACAACAATATCTCAAATTATAGGGTTTTCATATGCATATTATCATTATTCAAAGGTGAAAAAAGAATATAAAATAACATCAGGATTTGAATTAGATAAAAAATTAATATTACCAATTATTTTAGTAGGCTTATCTTCCTTTATAATAGAATCAGAAGACGGAATTCTAATGGCAGTATTGAATCATCTACTACTTAATTCAGTAGGAGATAATGGAATAATAGTACTTGGAGTTATATCTAAGGTTTATATGTTTTTATTTATTACTATGTTTGGTATCGCTTCAGCAATGCAACCTATCGCTGCATTTAATGTGGGAGCCAAGAACTATAAAAGACTAAAGGCAGTAATGTATAAGACTACAATTTACGCTTTTATTACATCGGCTATAATGTGGGTATTGGTCATGATATTCGCACCACAAATAATATCCATATTTGTAAAGGAAGCTGAGATAATAAAAGAATCAATAATAGCCCTTAGAATAATGATTTCAGTATTACCAGTAGTTAGCATTTACTATGTATCTATATTCTATTTTCAAGCTATGGGAAAGGCAAAGACTTCAATACTTGTAGCAGTACTTAAACAATTATTGATAATGTTACCTTTGTCTATTATACTGGTAAGAGTATTCAACCTAGGAGCATTAGGTGTTTGGATATCATATCCAATATCAGATATATTAGCTAGTATTAGTGCATATTTCCTTGTAAAAAATGAGGGTATAGAATTAAGTATAAAGGTAAACAAACAAATTGAGCGTGAAAAAATAGCATAGATAAAAAATATCAGGATATAAGATCCTGATATTTTTTTTATTAAAACACTTGCAATACTATAAGGAAAGTGTTACTCTTAATATAGATACACTACATAAGGGAACGGATAAGCGTACCCATACAAAACAGAGGGGGAATTGAAATGAAAGAAATGAATACTAAAACAATAACTAGGCTAGCAATACTCATGGCTTTAACTGTAGTTATGACTATGGTAGTCCACATACCAACCTTTGGCACCAATGGATACTTGAACCTTGGGGATATGGTAGTATTTTTAGCAGCCCTTATGCTAGGGAGAAAGGGCGGATTTTTAGTAGGTGGAGTAGGGTCAGCTTTAGCAGATATATTGCTTGGATATACCCATTATGCTCCTATTACTCTTATAGTTAAAGGATTAGAGGGATATATTGCAGGAAGACTACTTGAGACTAAACTAGGTCAAAGAAGCCCACTTTTTGCTACAAGCGTAGGTGGAATATGGATGGCCTTTGGATATTATTTTGCAGAAATATTTATGTACGGTGGAAAGGCAGCTATGGCATCAATTCCAGGTAACTTATTGCAAGGAATTGTAGGTGCAATTTCAGCAGTTGCATTATTTACTGCAATAAAAAGGACAAAAATAGCAAATTAGATAAAAAAGATGCAATTGGTACTACAGGGAATGTAGACTAATTGCATCTTTTATTTTAGTAACTCTCTACTTCAAGTTTTTTACCTAAATTTATAGCTTTCTTTTCTGGAATTAATTGCTCTTTCTTTGCTTTAATAGGATTGTTTATATCAAGCTTTTCCTTTGCCATAGATAACATTAATTTAATCCTATTTTCCTGATTTACTTTAGTTGCACTAGGGTCATAATCTATAGGTACTATATTTGCAGATGAATAAATATCCTTGATTTTACGAATCATTCCTTTACCAATGATATGATTAGGTAAACATCCAAAGGGTTGAGCACATACTATATTTTCATATCCAGTCTTTACTAAGTCAACCATTTCAGCTGTAAGTACCCAGCCCTCACCCATCTTGCAGCCATGACCAATGATATCTTTTCCTACTGCTTTTAAATCTTCAAAAGAAGAAGGAGGAGTAAAATTACTATTCTCTTTTACAGCATCTATTATCATTTCTTCAAACTTCACAAGATAATCTCTAATTTTTGATGAAATGCTCCTTTTCACAGAACTTCCCCCATAGATATTCACATCTTCAACCCTGTTATCTACAGTATATATCGCAAAGCCCATGATGCCAGGCACCATGACTTCACAGCCTTGGTCAATAAGGAAATCCACTAAATGATTGTTAGCTAATTTAGAATATTTTACATATATTTCTCCTACAATACCTACTTTGATTTTTTCCTCAAGATAAAGAGGTATTTTTGAGAAGGACTTAACTATTTTTTTAAGATTCGCCTTTATTTCTTTTATTCTATATCCATTATTCGACTTAGATTGTTTTTCTAAGTCTTGAATCCAATGCTGAACTAGCTGATCACTTTCGCCCCTAGTGATTTCATATGCCTTTACTTGATTTTGCAATAGCATCAACATATCTCCATAGGTTGTTGCCACCAACAGTCTTTTTATCAATGGTAAGGTCAATTTAAATCCACTATCTTTTTCAAGACCAGCAAGATTAAAAGAAATAACTGGGATATGCTTAAAACCAGCTTTAGCTAGAGCCTTCCTTAGTAAATGTATATAATTTGAAGCACGACATCCTCCACCAGTTTGGCTAATCAATAATGCAGTTTTATTTATATCATATTTACCAGATTTTAATGCATCTATCATTTGACCTATGACCAAGAGTGCAGGATAACAAGTATCATTGTGTACATATTTTAGTCCTTCATGTACTACGGAAGGGCCTTCATTCTGTAGTATTTCCATCTTGTAGCCATACTCTTCAAAGATATTTTTATAAATAGAGAAATGAATAGGGGACATTTCAGGAACTAATATGGTGTAATCATCTTTCATCTCTTTAGTAAACATAACCTTTGAATTTTGATTATTATTATTTAGCATCTTGCATTAACCCCTTCCCTTGATTTAGGGCTTCCATAAGACTCCTAAGTCTAATTCTTACTGCTCCAAGATTTGTTATTTCATCAATTTTAATCTGAGTATAAATCTTACCTTCGTTTTCCAGTATCTCACAAACTTCGTCTGTAGTTACAGCATCTAGACCACAGCCAAAGGATACTAATTGCACTAAATTCATATTAGGTTTATCCTTTATATATTGTGCTGCAGCATATAATCTAGAGTGATAAGTCCATTGGTCTAATACATCTGTAGGACTTTCTTTAATATTATGGCTTATTACATCTTCTGACACTACAATTGCTCCTAATTGACAAATTAGTTTATCGATACTATTGTTTACCTCAGGATCCACATGATATGGTCTACCTGCCAATACAATAACTGGCAGTTCATTTTCATTAGCATATTCAATATATTCATTACCCTTATCTCTAATCTTTTTCATATATGAATAATACTCTTCAAAACCTTTATTTACTGCATTTTTGATCTCATTAATCTTTATATCTTTATAATATCTAGATAAAATTACATGGATCTTCTTGATAAAATCCTTTGGTCTGTGAAGGCCTATATAATCATAGATAAAATTAATTTCTTTAAGCTCTGTTATATTAGCAGCTACTAGCTCTGGATAATATGCAACAACAGGACAATTATAATGATTATCCCCTAGACCTTCATCTAGATTGTAGCTCATACATGGATAGAATATTGTATTTATACCATCATTAATTAGGGCGCCAATATGTCCATGAACAAGTTTTGCTGGATAGCAAATAGTATCAGAGGGTATAGTATGCTGACCGCTTAAGTACAAATCTCTGTTAGATTTAGGAGAGATATTGACCTCAAATCCTAACTCAGTAAAGAAACTATGCCAAAAAGGTAATAATTCGTACATATTTAGTACCATTGGTATACCAATTTTTCCCCTAGAACCTTTTACTGGCTTATACTCATTTAATAAGTTTAATTTATAATCGTAAATACTTAAATTTTTAGTTGTATTCTTTTTTGCTAATGGTCTTTCACAGCGATTCCCACTGATAAATTTTCTATCATTATCAAAGGTATTGATAGTAAGTCTACAATTATTATTACAAAGGCCACAATTAGTTCCCTTAACTTCATGGGAAAATTGATTTAAATCATCATTAGATAGAATAGAGCTATTGCCTTTGGAATTAACTTTGGAGTATAAAGCTGCTCCATAAGCACCCATTAGACCGGAGATATTAGGTCGTACAACTTCCTTCTCTATTTCCAGTTCGAAGGATCTAAGGACAGCATCATTTAAAAATGTACCACCTTGTACTACAATGTTTTCTCCTAAGTCTTCAGCCGAGGCGGCACGAATTACCTTATATATAGCATTTTTAACTACAGAAGAAGATAGTCCAGCAGAAATATCTTCAATAGTAGCACCATCCTTTTGAGCTTGCTTTACAGAAGAGTTCATAAAGACTGTACAGCGAGACCCAAGATCAACTGGTTTAGTAGCAAAGATTCCAAGCTTAGCAAAATCTATAATACTGTAATTTAAAGCTTCTGCAAAGGTTTGCAAAAATGAGCCACAACCAGAAGAACATGCTTCATTTAGAAAGACATTGTCAATTACATCATTTCTAATCTTAAAGCATTTAATATCTTGACCACCTATATCTATTATAAAGTCCACATTAGGCTTAAATTTCTTAGCAGCAGTAAAATGTGCAATAGTTTCTACAAGGCCATAATCTATCTTGAATGCATTTTTTATTATATCTTCACCATAGCCTGTAACAGCTGAAGATATAATAGAAATATGAGGATATAGAGTATAGAACTCCTTTAGGAAATCTTTTATAATAGATACAGGATTGCCGCTACTGGCTACATACTTTGAATATAGAATGAATTCATTGTCATCAATTATAGTCATCTTAACTGTAGTAGAACCAGCGTCAATACCTAGATATGCATTACCTTTATATTCATTTGGATTAGAATATAGAACCTTTTCTTTTTCATGCCTATCTAAGAAAGTTTTATAATCCTCTTCATCTTTAAATAAAGCAGAGCTTGAAGCAAACTCTCCATCACCCTTATAATTTTCTATAAGGGATATCAAGGAAGCAAGATCTTGTCGTTGATTGTGAGGCATCAATGCTGCTCCTAATGCAACAAAGTATAATGAGTTCTCTGGACAAGTTCCTTTTGTATTTAGAGTAGTATCAAAGCTATTTCTTAGCTCTGGCAAAAAGGTAAGAGGACCACCTAGATATACAATATTACCTGTCAGTTTTCTACCTTGGGCTAAGCCACCTACTGTTTGATTTACAACAGCATAGAAGATACTAGCCGCCACATCATTTTTTTTAGCACCTTGATTTAACAAAGGTTGTACATCAGATTTGGCAAATACTCCACATCTTGATGCAATGGTATATGTTCTATCATGAGATGCAGCTAAATGATTCATCTCATCAGGACTTACATTTAATAGAGTTGCCATTTGATCTATAAAAGCACCAGTGCCACCTGCACAAGAGCCGTTCATACGAACTTCTAATCCATCGCTTAGGAAAAGTATCTTAGCATCCTCTCCTCCAAGTTCAATGACCACATCAGTATTTGGAAGCAGCTTACTTACAGCCACACGAGTAGCATATACCTCTTGCACAAAGGAAATATCACACTTATCTGCTAATCCCATACCAGCAGAACCAGAAATGGAGAAATTCACATCTTCATTTATCTTGCATTCTTTCATAATTCTTTTTAATAATTCAGCAGTCTTATGAGTGATTTGAGAATAATGACGTTCATAAGAGCTAAATATAATATTATCATTCTTGTCTAGTACTACTGCTTTAAGCGTAGTAGAGCCAACATCAAGACCTATTCGCATAATAATCACCCTTCATTTTGTGTAATTAAGTTAATTATACTACAATGAAATTATAATTCAATATATCCATGTTTTGGAATAAAAAAATTGTAGCAGGAAGGGCACCTTGCTACAATTTTTTTAATATCCCCTTTGATATTGCTTGTGGTATTTTAAGTTATAGATTTCCAAAGCATTTTTCTCTATTTTCCCAAATCCAAATAAGCATTTCTCTGTTTCTCATGGCAATATTTTTGTAGGTTTCTTCTGTTAGGAACCATGCAATAAAAATCATTTGAATGGAATAAATTATATATGGAATTGCGAATTTCTCTCCTATTGTTAATTTGCATACTTTGTCATATCCAGCAATAATTCCTTTTAAAATTTCATCCCATTTATCAAAACCATCCTCAATCTCATCTGCTTCTGATAAAATTCCTGTGGCACAATAGCAAGGGTCAAAAATTCTTACATTACGCTGACTAATTACAAAATCAATAAACCCACTAACTTCACCATTATGAAGCATAATATTTGATGGATTAGCATCACGATGAATTATATGTCGTGGCAAATCATCGTAAATTTTGATTAGATTTTCAGTAAAATCATTGTAAAATTCATCTGGTAATGGACATCCCCATTGCTCCATGGTTGTTCTCGTTTTCGGTAATGCCCAATCTAAAACAGTTTTAAGAAGGTTGCTATCATTTACTTCCAAGTTATTATCTTGTTTTTTAAGGATTTTGTGTAGGTTGCCAATTGCTTCACCATATTTTTTGCCTGTTTTAACCCTATCTCCTGTATAACGCTCTTCAGGTGTTAAAAATTCACCCTTGATACGGTTTGTAATACAAAAGTATCTGTCATCTTCAATAATAAAATCCTCACCACTAATAGTTTTAACGGGACTTGCTGAAAGCATGCCCGCTTTTTCTAATTCCCTTGAAATAGCAATATGGGTTCTTAGTCCTGAAATGTTTTTCCCTGTTTTGAAGATATAATCATCTCCAATAGTCCATGTATCATTGGATTTTACGGAACCACCAGCTTTAAAGGTAGTGCCGATTTCTAGATTTGCATATATATCCCAGTTTGATAAAAGTTGTCTTATTTGAGTCTGTGTTAACATAAATTTTGCCTCCCTCATTAAATTTACTGCAATTGGCCTTTTTGCAGTATTTAGTTTTAAGAATCTTGTAGGAGAGCAACCATATTCACGCTTGAATGCTTTAAAGAATCCCGCATAGGTATCAAAGCCGTATAGTAGAGCTATATCTATTGATTTCTTGCCACTTTGAATCTCATAGATTCCATGTTGGAGTCTACGATTAGTAATAAAAGCTGCAACAGGCATGCCTACATAGCTGGAGAAAATTCTACAGAAATGATAGGTAGAAAATCCTGAGATTGCTGCAAGCTCTGATAATGATAACTCCGAATTTAGATTTTCTTCGATATAGTCAATTGATTTTTGAAGCAATTCAATTATGGTCATTATTGTTCTCCTTTCCGCCTAGGGTAATTTAAGTTTAACATAGAGATGGAGCAAAAATATTTCCTGTATTGCTATAATATGTAATTTTACCATAAAAATCAAAGGGAAAAGCAAAAAGAACCGTCCCCAACGCTTTTATAGATATTACATTTATTTTTATGCTATAATATTTTCAATGAAAGGGGTGCAAAGATGACTAAGATACTTTTAGTGGAAGATGATGCAACTTTAGCCATGGGTATAGAATATTCTTTGAAAATGGAAGGATATGAAGTGAGTATAGGAAATTCTTTTGTAAAGGGGAAGGAGTTAATAGATACTTTAGACTATGATTTAATAATACTTGATATAGGTTTACCAGATGGAAATGGATTTGAGTTATGTAAACATATAAGAAAATATAAAAGTACTCCTGTAATATTTCTAACTGCACAAGATGAAGAAGTAAATATAGTTATGGGATTAGACATGGGAGCAGATGATTATATAACTAAACCCTTTAGAATAAAGGAATTGATGTCTAGAATAAAGGCCGTACTTAGGAGAATAGCTAATATTACTAAATGGGATGTTTTAGTATCTGGAGATGTAAAATTAAATCTAATAGAATACAAGGCATATATTAAGGGAGAACCGGTACAGCTTACACCTTCAGAATATAAGCTATTGGGTATATTAATGAATAATTCTCATCAGGTTTTATCGAGAACAATAATATTGGAAAAGCTTTGGGATATAGATGGAGAATTTGTAGATGATAATTCCCTCTCAGTTTATATAAGAAGGCTCAGGGAGAAAATAGAGGAGGACTCATCAAATCCTATATATATAAAGACCATAAGAGGTGTAGGATATAGATGGGATGTAGATATAAGGGGGTAGAGCTTTGCTTAGAAATAAAGAGTTTCGTTCAATAATTATAAAGCTTATATTGATTCAAGTCATATTTAGTATATTGATTTTTTTCATTATGGATAAGCAAGTAGATAAATTAAAGGAAGATTTCATAGAAAGAGATATGGCCTTAGTAGGTAATTTATTGTCTTTAGATGAGGATTTAGAAGATATTATAGTACCTTATTTTACAAAGCATATATCTTTAGAAAATAAAAATTTGGGGGAAGAAGCATTAGAAAAATATGGATATAACACTTTGCTTAATAAAGAACTACATCCTATTTTTCAAAATAACAATATCTCATTGATGGCGACTTTGTTTACTTTATTCTTAATAATTCCTATATTAGTCATAGTTTCAAATGAATATAAGAAAACATATAAAAAGGTTTCCAATGTATCCACTGCAGCAGAGAAGGTAGTAGATGGGGATTTTGATGTTTATTTAAAAGAGGATGGAGAAGGAGAATTCAATATATTAAATTATCAATTTAATCAAATGGCAAATAGATTAGAAAATAGTATCAGTACATTAAAAAAAGAGAAGCTCTTTTTAAAAAATATTATATCAGATATTTCACATCAGTTGAAAACTCCTTTATCTTCATTAATTGTAATAAATCATATCTTAAATGAAGATGAAAATATGAATATGGAAACTAGGAAGGATTTTTTAGAAAAAGAAAAAAATCAATTAGATAGAATGGAATGGCTAATAATTAATCTTTTAAAACTAGCAAAGATAGAATCTGGTACAATAGAATTTAAAAAAGAGAAGATCAATATATCTAATTTATTAGATAATACATTGATTGCTCTAAATGAAAAGATAGCTAATCAAGAAATAACAATAGAAGGAATGGAAAATTCCATTATATATGGAGATGAAAATTGGATACAGGAAGCATTTATTAATATGGTAAAAAATGCATTGGAGCACAGTAGAGGAAAAGTAAAAATTCAAATAGAAGACAATCCTTTGTTTACTAATATAAAGATAATAGATAATGGAATTGGTATAAAAAATCAACATCTAGCTCATATATTTGAAAGATTTTTTAAGGTAAATAGTGAAGAAAAATCAGATAGTATAGGAATAGGGCTTAATCTAGCAAAGTTAATTATAGAGGCTCAAAATGGAAGTATATCAGTAAAAAGTCAAGAAAATATAGGAACAGAGTTTAATATTTCCTTCTTAAAAATAAATAACTAATCTTACTAAATTGTAAGATTAAAATTCACTCAATAGTAAGATTAAGCTTTTATACTATAGTTATAATATTGATAGGAGGAAATGAAATGGAAGTTGTAAAAATAGTTGATTTATGTAAATCTTATGGAACGGAAAATACAAAAGTAGAAGCATTAAAAGACATCAATTTAACGATAAATAATGGTGAATTTGTGGCAATAGTAGGAGCCAGTGGTTCAGGGAAATCCACATTATTACATTTGTTAGGTGGAGTAGATAAACCAAGCAGCGGGAAAGTTTATGTAGATGGAGTAGACTTATATAATTTATCTGAAAAGGAAATGGCAATATTTAGAAGAAGAAAAGTTGGATTTATATTTCAATTTTATAACTTAGTTCCAGTACTAACAGCGGAAGAAAACATTAAATTGCCTTTGTTGCTGGACTTAAAGAAGGAGAATAAAGAGTATTTTCAAGAGTTAATAAAGATATTAGGCTTAGAAAATAGATTAGACCACCTTCCAAGTCAACTGTCTGGAGGGCAACAACAAAGGGTTTCCATAGGTAGGGCTTTAGTATACAAGCCATCTATAGTTTTAGCAGATGAGCCTACTGGAAATTTAGATAGTAAAAATAGTAAGGAAATCATAGATTTACTTAAGATATCTGTAAAGAAGTATAATCAAACTCTCATATTAATTACTCACGATATAAATATTGCAGCTCAAGCAGATAGAGTAATTACCATAGAGGATGGAGTTATTATTAAAGACGAGGTGATGAATGGTGAAAAACTATAAACAAATCACCTATAGATATTTAAAGGGACAGAAAAATAGAACCTTATTAACTATACTTGGGATTATATTATCTGTTGCCTTAATAACTTCCATAGGAACTATAGTAGTTTCTGCACGAGATGCACTGATTAAGGAAGCCATAAGAGAAAATGGATCTCAGCATGGAATATTTCGAAATTTAACTTTAGAGGAAAAAGATAAAATCATCAACCATACTTTAGTTATAGACCATGGAGTTGGTAAAACTGGTGAAAGTTTAGCACTAGGCAACACCACAGAGCAGGAGAGAGAAGCCTACGGATTAGATTTACAGCATAGATATATAAACCTATACAGCTATGATAAAAATGCCTTAAAAATGATTCCAAATGTAGATTTATCTGAAGGTAGAATGCCTAACAAAGAGAATGAAATAATTATAGAAAATTGGTTAAGTAAATATTTTGATAAAGAAATAAAGCTTGGTGATAAAATTAAATTACCAATTGGAAAAATAGAGTATAGTCAAACTAATGATTTTATTTCAGATGAAGAAAAAGAATTTACCATAGTTGGATTTATAAAACCAAATTATATATGGAATGGAGAGTTGCGTACATCAGCAATTATAGGTGAAACGGATAATACTTTGGAAGGCGAATATGATGTATATGTAAAGACTCCAGATGTGAAAAATGCTAATGAAAACTTAAATAAAATAGCAGAGGATTTGAATATAGACCAATCAAAGCTTTTATATAACAATAAAGTTCTTAGATTATATGCAGAAAGCTTAGATGCAACATTTAATTCATCACTAACAGCCATATTGGCTTTTGTTGTTGGATTAATAATAATTTCAACAGTTGCAGTTATATATAATTCTTTCAACATATCGGTAATAGAGCGAATATCACAATTTGGACTATTAAGATCTGTGGGAGCTACACCTAAGCAGATAAAAAGATTAGTGTTAAAAGAAGCAGGTATATTAAGCTTAATTTCTATACCATTTGGCTTAGCATTAGGAATATTTGCTATGACAGTGGTTTTATATATAATAAGCTTAATAACCACAGATATAATACTATTTAATGATATGGAGATAGGTCTTTCTATACCTGTAATGATAATCAGCTCTGTAGTCGGAGTGTTTACAGTATTTCTATCAGCCATAGGCCCAGCAAAATTAGCTTCAAAGGTATCTCCACTAGAAGCCATAAAAAATACTGGAGCATTAAAGAAAGAAAAATATAAAAAAACTAGAACAAATAAATTAGTGAGATTTTTCCTAGGGATGGAAGGTGAAATCGCCTATAAAAATTTAAGAAGAAACAGAAAGAGATTTATAATTACAGTTTTTTCAATGGTTATTAGTATTATATTATTTATTACTTTCTCAAGCTTCTCAAACTTTATGTTCCAAATGGGTGTAATTGTACAGGGAGATTCGGGACAATTTTATGTTTCACAATTAGGTGAACAAACTGAAAAGGTATATAATGATTTAATGAATATAGATGAAGTAGAGAAGATTATTCTATTAAATCAATTAAATGGAAAAGGTAAAGTAGAAGAAAAGCATATAGATACTCAAATGATAGAAAGAGCCCCAAGTTACTTTGCAAAGGAAGAAGAAGGTAAAATAACAGTATCTAATATTGCTGTATATTCCATAGAAGATGAAAATTTCAATGAGCTTAAGTCTGTATTAAAAGATGGAACTATAGATGTGGAAAAGATAAATAAGGAAAATGGAGTTTTAGTAATAAACAATGCTTTTTCCTATAGTGAGTTTGGAGAGAAAACCATATCCTTAGAAGGATATAAGTTTAAAATAGGAGATACAATGGAGTTTACTGGAAATGGAAATGAATTTAGTACTAATCTAACGGTAAGTGGAATTCTAGAAGAAGGCATATTAGACAGATTATACAGCAATAGTTCATCTATTACAGTATTTACTACTGAAAAGATAATAAATAATTTATCATCTAGCTATAATATTAATCTAGATGATTTTAAAGTGGTGCATGTATATACTAAGGATAATGAAAATGTACAACAGGTTAGAGACTATTTTTCAAATCTTGAAAATGAAGTACAGGGCTTTAACTATGTGGACCTAATTGAGAATACAGCTAGAACAGAGGAAATAAGTATTGTTATAAGTATTTTCTTATATGGATTTGTTGTTATTATAGCTTTAATAAGCTCTATTAATATAATAAATACCATAAGTACAAATATTATCCTAAGAACTAAGGAAATTGCCATGATAAAAGCTGTTGGGATGAGTCAATCTGGAATAAAGCGAATGGTATCTTTAGAGTCTTTATACTATGGATTATATGCTAGTGTAATAGGTAGTTTTATAGGATCTCTATTAACTTATTTGCTATATAATATAGTAATAAATATAAAACAATTTGTATGGGAAGTTCCATGGAATGATGTGATCATAGCTTCAGTTGGATGCATCATAATAGCTTTGATATCAGGAATCTATCCATTAAAGAGAATCAATGAAAAGATAATCATAGAAAGTATAAAAGCTGAAAATTAGAGACAGATAATACAGTGGACGGTTCCTTTTGTAAAAAAACAAAAAGAGCCATCCTCAGTGCTTAAGTAAAAAAACTGCAGCAGGTGGGGGACCTGCTACAGTTTTAGTAATATCCTCTTTCATATTGCTTAGGATAAATGATATCTAGATCATTTTCGTAAGCCATATTTAATACTATATTCGGATCTCTAAGAAGTGCTCTTCCTAAAGCTACTAAATCAGCTCTATTGTTATTTAAGATTTCTTCTATTTGATCATATTCATAAATTAGTCCTACTGCAATAGTAGGTATATTGCATTCCTTTCTTATGGTGTCAGAATGTGTCACTTGATATCCAGGGAAGATTGGGAACTTGACACTAATGAGTCCACCAGTACTTACATGAACCATATCAATATTTTCTTTTACTTCATTTATTATCCTGACCATTTCTTCCTTATTAATTCCATCTTGGGAATAATCATCAGCACTTACTCTAAGAAGTATTGGTTTTTCCTTAGGCCATACTTCTTTTATAGATCCTAATATTTCTTTTAAAAATCTAGTCCTATTTTCTAGACTACCACCATATTCATCAGTTCTCTTATTTGTAATAGGTGACAGGAATTCATGTATTAAATATCCATGAGCCCCGTGGATTTCAATAGTATCAAAACCAGCTTCATCTGCCCGTCTAGCAGCATCTCTAAAGGCTAAGACTATTTCCTTAATTTCATCTTTATTTAGTTCACGAGGTACTCTATATTTCTCATTAAATCTAATAGGTGAAGGGGCTACAATATATTCATCATTGGATTCGCATTTTCTTCCTGCATGGGCCAATTGAATAGCCATTTTGCTACCATAGACCTTTGCTTTATCTACTAAGGATTTTAGCCCTAGTATATGATTATCACTCCATATACCTAAATCATTGCTAGTTATCCTACCATTTGGAAGAACGCCAGTAGCTTCAACTATGATTAAGCCTACATCACCTATTGCTCTAGAGATATAATGTACCTCATGGAAATCCTTAACCATGCCATCTTCATCAGATGAGTACATACACATAGGTGGCATTACTATCCTATTTTTTAATTCTAATCCTTTAAGTTTATATTCTGTTAAACTCTTCAAATAAATCACCATCCTTAAAGATATAATTACCCAAAGCAGAAGGAATATATCCTATTAAAATCTATTTGCAAAAAAGGAAAATAGCTGAGAATTAATTCTCAGCTATTTTTATGGACTAAAATGCCCAGTTTCCATTTTTAAATATTTGTATTTTTTCTCCATCTTTTCTTGTACCAACAATTGACATATCAGGAGAGCCTATCATAAAGTCCACATGAGTAAGGGAGTTGTTAACACCATTAGCTTCTAACTCTTCATCGGACATTTTTTCTCCACCCTTTATATTAGTAGGATAAGCCTTACCAAAGGCGAAATGGCAGGAAGCATTTTCATCAAATAATGTATTCATAAATACTATATTTGATTCAGAAATAGGTGATGCAAAAGGAACTAAAGCAACTTCACCAAGATATTTTGCTCCATCATCTATGGAAAGCAAGTCAGTCAATACTTCTTTGCCTACTTTAGCATCGAAATCAACTACCTTACCATCTTTAAATGTAAGTTTAAAATCATCAATTAACTTTCCACCATAATTCAAAGGCTTTGTACTATAGACATGGCCATTTACTCCTGTCTTAAGTGGCATAGTAAATACTTCTTCTGTAGGCATATTAGCTACAAAATAAGTATCTTTAGCATTTGTACTGCCCCCTGATACCCATATATGATCATTTGGCAATTCTACTACTAAATCTGTTCCATTTGAAGAGGTATAGTGTAAGGATTTAAAATCATTTTTATTTAAGAAATCGCTTTTCTTGATTAAGGTTTCTATATGATTTTCCCATGCCTTAATTGGATCTTTTAAATCCATACGAGTAGCATTGAATATTGCAGCCCATAGTTTTTCTACTGCTTCATCTTCTGATACATCTGGGAAAACTCTCTTAGCCCAAGATTTTGTAGGAATAGAGACTACACACCATGCATTAATATCATTCATAGTATAGTTTCTAAATTCTTTTAAAGCTAAAGAAGCTGATTTGTTATAAGTAGCAATCTTCTTTGGATCAATTGATTTTAAAAGCTCTGGGTCTTGAGCAGAGATAGAAAGGAAGCCTGCATTTTTCTTAGCAAAATCCACTTGTCCATCTGCAAACCATTTAGGGAAGTTTTCAAAAACTTCCATAGGAGCATTTTCATATTTTAATTTTGTAAGTACTTCATCATTCCAATTAACATGAACTTCGCTAGCACCAAGCTCATAAGCATTTTTAGCTACTAGTCTTACAAAATCTACACCTTCAATAGGAGCGCTAATTACTAAAGGTTGACCTTGTTGTAGATTGATACCTACTTTAACGCATAGCCTTGCATATTCATTTAACATTGTTTCAAAATTTTTCAACATATCACCTCATATTTTAGTATTATGTACCAGCTTATAGTGTATAAGATATTATCAATTTTGTAAATATATGAATTTATGTAAAAAATTATCAAATTACAAGCGTTTTATTATCTATGGCTCTATGTAATAACTAATATTCACATCTCTAATTTTATCAGTTAGTATTTTTTCAATAGGGTCATGATTATCAAACATTAAACTATCCCTATAATTAATTAAAAAGTGCCATTCTCTAACAGCTTCAATACCATAACGAGATATACAACTCTCTACGAAAGACCTTGTATAATCCTGAATTAGAATACCATGAATGTTATCGCTACTTAGTTTAATCTGTGCTTTAAATTCAAAATCAAAGATAAGATTCAATAGAAGGTCTAAAGCACCCCAATTAAACACAATACTATTTTTCTCCATGCCAATAGTTGAATACTTCATTGGATCAATAAAAAGGTACTTAGGAGTATCTGATTGCTGTTTGTTGTGAATATTATGGTAATATTTCAAATACAGATACTTATCAATCAAAGTTGGAAAGTCCATATCTTTATCCTGATTAATATCTAAGACAAAATACATTTTCATATAAGCTGAAAGAAGTTCTTCTATATTAGAAAACTTCATTTCCTTATACTTAGAGCCCTTTGTTTCATACAAAATACATTTACCCTTGTGCTCAAGGGGCATGCATCCATACCATCTTTTAAAGTTTTCATAATAATATTTTACATCGGAAAATCCACATTGATTGGATATCTCCAAGATTGTCATGTTTTTAAATAATAAAAGTTCGGATTTTAATACTCTTTCATAGCTAATTCTCTCTCTGAAAGTAAAGGTGCTAAGATTTTTCCAGAAATGAGAAAAATATGTCTTTGAAATATATTCTTGAGACACAACATCATCTAAGCTTATTTTATTTTGATAATTATCTTCAATATATTTTACAATCCTATGATACCTGTCCAAATGAGTAGAGCTAATGAAATCCCCATCTTTTTGCATGAATTGTATCCAATTGAACTCATAGATCATTTGATAGACCAATTTATTGATTAGCTTGTCCAAGAGTGAATTAGTTGTAAATTTATGATCTATTGATTCTAATAAAAGACTGATTAAGAGATTTCTAAAGTAGCTTTTGAATTTTTCCTTAGTCTCTGTATCAAACTCACTTTCACTTTGAGGATCATCATGATAAATACTATTTCTAAAAAACATATTCTTGATATAGGGGAATTGCTCTTCAAAGTAATTCAAATTAATATAAAATATAACTACAATGGCTTCATTAGGACTTTGGATGTAGTGGATAGTTTTGTTGTTGATGAATAAAAAATCTCCTTCACCTACTTGTAGATGCTCAAAATTAGATTTAACCTCAATTGAGCCTTTTATAGGTAGTATAATTTCAGTAACATTTTCATGCCAATGGATTGGATATCTATTTATTGACTGTATTCTAATATGAAAAGGACTATTATCTTTAAAATCGATTTTTTCTATCTGCATATAATTCCCCCCTATGCACATAATTATATTACACTTTACTAGAAAAAATCAAATCAACAAATAAAAACTCCCCTAAGGGAGTTTTAATCATGAACAACCATCTACTACTTTGCACTATTATATAAATTTTTTATTAATTGATTTTAGTAAGCAGTCCATCCTCCGTCAACTGCTATACATTGTCCGTTTACATAACCTGCATCATCACTTGCTAAAAACACTGCAACTGTTGCAATTTCATGGCCTTGGCCTGCTCTTGGATTACCTGCAACACCTGACATAGCCATGTTCATTCCTTCTGTGTTAACATCCTTCATAAATTCTCCTGTTGCGATTTCAGTTTCTATTCCACCAGGACAAATAGCATTGCATCTAATATTTTTCTTAGAATACATAAAGGCTGTATTCTTTGTAAGACCAATTAATGCATGTTTTGATGCAGTATAAACAGCTCCTGCTCTTGATCCATATAATCCACCTATGGAAGCAATATTTATAATATTTCCACCACCATGAGCTAGAAAAATATTTACAACTTTTCTAATAGAGTAGAAAGGTGAGTATACATTTAAGTTAAATACTTTTTCAAGGGTTTCATCTTTTACTTCGCCAACAGGGCTAAAGTCATCCATTATTCCAGCATTATTTACTAAAATGTCTAGTTTGCCAGATTGCTTATAAGCATTTTCAATCATATTTTCTGTAGCTTCTTTAGACATTAAATCAGCTGCAACAGGTATTATTTTACCTTCCAAATCCTTAGCACTATTTGCTAATTCTTCTAGTCTTTCTAATCTTCTAGCTACAGCATATACAGTAGCACCTTCCTTAGCAAAATAATAAGCTATGTCCTTACCCATTCCTGCACTAGCACCTGTTACAATTGCAACTTTATTTTTCAATTTCATTTTATTTCCCCCTTATATAAATTTTTATCATGTTAGATATCAATTCCACCATCTACTCTTAATAATTGTCCAGTAACAAAGGAAGATTCATCAGTAGCTAAGAATAAAGCAACACTAGCTATTTCATCTGGCTGTCCAGCTTTCTTTAGAGGTGAACCTTCAACTAAATGTTTAACTGCTGCATCTCCTCCTACGCTTTCAACCATAGCAGTCATAATAGCTCCTGGTAATATAGCATTTACTCTAATTTCAGGTCCTAATTCCCAAGCCATTGACTTAGTTAAGCCAGATAGAGCATGCTTTGATGAAACATAAGCTGCCATACCATGATGTGCATGTGCTCCAGCTACAGAACTTGTATTGATTATAATGCCTTTTCCTTTTTCTTTCATTACAGGAGCAACTAATTGAGCAAGATATAAAGGAGCTGTAACATTTACTCTAAAAGTATCTTCCCATTCTTTTAATGATAAATTCATCAGAGGAGTAATACTTAACATTCCTGCATTATTGAATAAAATATCAACAGTACCATAAGCTTCCATAGTCTTGTCAAATATCATTTTAACATCTTCAAGTTTAGTCATATCTGCTACTATATAGATAGCTTCGTTGCCTTCAGCTTTAATTTTATCTACTACTTCTTTAGCTCTAGCTTCATTTCTACCTGTAACAACAACTTTAGCACCTTCTCTTGCATACATCTCAGCTGTTGCACGACCCATTCCAGATGTTGAACCAGTTACAATTGCTACTTTACCCTTTAACTTCATATAAACCCTCCTATTTTAATTAATTTTCAATCGATTGTTAATTAATAATTTAACTATCTTGTTAAGTTAATATTATAACAAAGCCAATAAGGAAACAATTGACAAAAATGTGGTAAAATTTGATGTAGAAAAAATACTATGCGTATTTTTGTCATGTATAATTTCCTGAAAAATTATTATACACTCTTAGACAGAACAATATTCATATGCTAGAATTAGTTAATTAGGGGGGATTGAAAATGAATGTATTTGTATTAAAGATAATAGCTCTAGTATCTATGATAATAGATCACTATGGCGCTATCTTTCATGAAGGGACAGATATCTATAGAATCATTGGGAGATTAGCTTTCCCAATATATTGTTTCTTGTTAGTAGAAGGCTATATGCACACTAAAGATGTAAAAAAATATGGAATTAGGTTATTTATCTTTGCCTTAATATCTGAAATTCCTTTTGACTATGCCTTTTATGGGAAAATAGGATTTAGTCACCAAAATATATTTTTTACTTTATTAATTGGCTTAGTTACGATTTATATATTGGATAATAAGGAAGAAAAATTCAACTATAATAAATCCTTAGTTATAGGTTGTGCTGTGCTTTTAGCCACCTTCTTCTTTGTTGATTATAGTTTTATTGGCATCGTTTATATATTGGCATTTTACTATTATAAGGAATTACCTAAAGCTAAGAGATTGCAAAAAGTAGGATTAGTACTTCTTGTTACCAACTTACTTGCTGGAATAGCACAACAATTTTCATTGCTTTCTTTGCCTATTATATATCTATATAATGGAGAACTTGGTCCAAAAAACAAAGCATTACAGATGCTATTTTACATAGCATATCCATTGCATTTGGCAATATTTTACTTATTATAGAAAAAATTAAATAGAAGATAGAAAAGCTAAAGAACATAGTAACTATGGACTTTAGCTTTATTTAAATTATTAAACTGGATAAAATGTATCTAAATCATCTTCAGTAGCTTTTCTTTTAGGAATTTTCTTTGAGTTTTTCTCCTTTTCTTTATTATGATTTACATCTAAGACAGGAATCAATTCACTTCCTATTTCTATATTTTCAAAAGTTCTTCTATCATTATTTTTTACAGATCTCTTCATGAATAATCACCTCTTGTTAATTATTTGCATTATTTTGTGTAAGAAAGAAGTTTTCTATACTTGTAATTATATTGTAATACTACAAATCATAGTAATTAAGATATACTATATATAAGAGTTAAATGTGTTGAGGAGGTAAGAAATGAAGAAGAAATCTATCATACTAATAATTGTTTCACTTATACTAATATCTGGGAATACAGAAGGAATATATGCACAGTTAAAAGCAGTAAATGTTAGTATTCCAAGTTTTAAAGTTACATTAAATGATACTACTGTGGATAACTTATATCGTCAATATCCATTGATTGTATATAAGGACATAACTTATTTTCCAATGACCTATTATGATTCTAGATTTTTAGGATTAGAAACTAAATGGGACAGCAAAAATGGATTAGATATTCAAACTACTGGTATATCAGGTGGATATAGGGATTATAAAGGAAAAGCAAAAAATGGAGCATCATTTAATGCAAGCGTTCCTAGCTTCAATATCAATATTAATGGAAAAACAATAGATAACTCAAAGGAACAGTATCCATTGCTAGTATTTAGAGATGTAACATATTTTCCTCTTACATGGAGATTTGCAGTAGAAGAATTTGGTTGGGTATACAAATTTGATTCTAAAAATGGACTGGTAATCCGTTCATCAAATCCAAAAGTCAAGGAATTAAGTTTCTCAGACTTTGACGGTAAAGCAATAATTGGAGATGGAGAAAATTATTATTATGGTGGAGAAAATGGTGCTATATACCAAGTTTCCAATGGAAGGAATGCAAGAAAGGTATACCAGCTTCCAATGTGGACTTATATAGATGAAAATATTTATGTTAACTATAGTCTATATAAGAATAATGGAGATATATGGCTTGAATATCATACAGGCGGAGCAATTATGGGTTCGGATCATTATATAAGGCTAAATACTGATGGGACTTACGATGAAGTTGAATCAGGATATTTGACCTTTAAGGAATATGGAGATACTACAATAAAAGTTAACCAATGGACACCGCCAGGACCAAATAATCTTTCTATAAAATATGGAGATGAAGAGTACAGAGAGGTAGGAGATCCATCATATTTATATGGATGGGACTGGGAAGTAAGAAAAGAGTCTGCAGGAGGGTCTGCAAGTAAAGATATTTACCTAGTGGACAATAGCATATATGTACTAGGTTTCCATATGGATAAGGATACAGACTACAGTAGACTATACAGAGTAGATCTAAATACAAATGAGACTATAAAACTAAGTGATACTAGGGTTAGTTCTTTTGTAATGGATTGGGAAAATATATACTTTGCATCTGATGGTAAGATATATAAAATATCCATAAAGGACGGAGTGGAAAAGCAAATAGATGCAGAAGGCCATGTTAGCCAATATTATGGAATCAAGGTATTAAATCATAGCATATACTATGTAAATGATTTAAATAATGAACTATATAGAGTTGGAAGCAAGAATTCCCTAAATCCAAGGGCAAAGGTGATATCCCTTAGACAAGATGAAGATTATATCATATGCTTATTTGAAGAGAATACTAATATTTCATCTAGAATTATGGTATTTGATAATGAGGGAGAAGTAGTCTTTAAATCATCTGATACAGCAGACAATGCCTTTGTTAATGATGATACTCTTGTATATAGTAATAGCAAAGATAGTAAGGTATATGAAGTGAAGTTGAAGTAGTTTGGAAGTATAGTATTATAGGAAATGAGGGAAATAATGAAAAATAATAGCAAAGTTCTTGTACTAATACTAGCAATATTTACAATCGTTTTATTAGGAGGCTGTGAGGCTGTAGTAGAGCCGAATTCAGTAGCTGATACAGGTGATATTTTAGAAGTGCATTTTATCGATGTAGGCCAGGCAGATTCAGTTTTAATAAAAAAAGGCAATGAATCCATGCTAATAGACGCAGGAAACAATGACGATGGTGACTTAGTAGTAAATTACCTTAAGAAGCAAAAGATAAAAAAGCTGAAATATGTAATAGGGACTCACCCCCACGAAGATCATATAGGTGGATTAGATGATGTAATTGATAATATGGAAATAGAAAAAATAATCATGCCAAATGCCATAGCTACAACTAAAACCTTTGAGGATGTACTTGATAGTATAAGCAATAAGGGTCTATCTATTACAAAAGCTAAGGTAGGAAATAAATATACTTTAAATGGTGCTGAGTTTATTTTACTTGCCCCTAAGGGAGAAGAATATAGTAGTTTAAATGATTATTCAGTAGTTATAAAGCTTACAAATGGTGATAACTCATTTTTATTTACAGGAGATGCAGAGAAATTATCAGAAGAAGAAATGCTTAAAGATAATAAAAATTTATTGAAATCTGATGTGCTTAAAGTGGGACATCATGGAAGTATAACATCTACTTCTCAGGCCTTTTTAGATGCAGTTGATCCTAGTCTAGCAGTTATCATGTCAGAAACAGGAAATAGCTATGGACATCCACATAAGGAGATAGTGGAAAGTTTAGAGAAAAAAAAGATAGATATTCTTAGGACAGATCAAGAGGGAAGTATCATATTAAAAAGTGATAGCAAAACCATTAGCTTCCATGACAAGGGGATTCAGACTTATGACAATTCACCTAAGCCTAAAGTAATAATCAGTGACCTTGATAAGGTAGGGGAGACAGTAACTATAAAAAATGATTCTTCAACAGATATTAATTTAGAAGGGTGGAGACTATTATCTGTTAAAGGCAATCAAGAATATATATTCCCAGACTATATCCTAAAGGCAAATGAAATAGTTATCGTAACTAGTGGAGGAAAAGATGGTAATCTTACTTGGGGTAGTGAAAATATCTGGAATAATTCAGAAAGCGACCCAGCAGTGCTTTATGACAAAGAAGGTAATGAAATATATAGATTTGATAACTAGGGGGGCAAAAGATGAAAATTACTATTGATAGGTTTGAAGAGGAATTTGCCATAGTAGAATTAGAGAACAAAGAAATGATTAACATCCCAAGGGTTATACTTCCTATAGAGGCTAAGGAAGGAGATATAATAACTATTTCAGTGGATCAAGGAGAGACGGAGGAGAGAAAAAATAGGATACAGAGTAAGTTTGATAGGCTCTTCTGTGGAGATTGAAATTATCAAAGTAGAATTACAAGCATTATTCAGGAATAACATAAGCTTATCATTCCATATGTTGCCAAAACTGGTATCCTTTGATAACATTGGGTCAATAGTGTTTTTTGGAAAAGTAGCATCCATATAAAACACTGGTTAATCTATAAGCAATATAAATAGGTTAAACAAAAAACATAAGACTTAGGAGGAATATCATGAAAAAAACAGTTTTACTATTATTATTAGCTTTGATGATTTTTGTAGGCTCATCAATTTCAGTAGCTGCTGAAATTGATTATCGCTATGAAAGTACATTTACTTTGGACAACTTAATTTCAAAAGAATTAGTAGCTCTTGATTCTGGGTATCAATATTTAAAACAAATGGCTAAAGGGCCTACTATTTTAAGAATTAAAGATGATTATGATAACTTAGCTTTTATCGGTGTTTACCCATTGGATATATCTAAGGTAAAGGATTATGTGTATATAGACAAAGATGTTGAGGTTTTAAAATGGGATGAGATAATCTATGAAGATGGAGAGGATTATGAGGAGGAATTAGGTGTAGTTTCTGGATATATAACCTTAAATGAACCTGGGTTTTATCTTGTGTCAAGTGTTGCTTGGGCTGCTGGTCCTAATGAATACATTGTAGAAGTAGTAGGTGAAACTCCTTATACAGGTGCTTATCCCTTTAAAGGCATAGGCTTAAGCAATTATAAAGCTAAAAATATCTACGAGAAGGGCATATTCAATGATATAGAGGATAATGCTTGGTATGCAAAGGCAGTTATTGAATGTTATGAATTAGGCTTCATGGCTGGAAAAGGTGAGGGAAAATTCGATCCTAAAGGAAATGTTACTTTGGCAGAGGCAGTAACTATGGCAGCTAGGATAAACAAAATTTACTATGGAAATAGTCCTATATTTGATAACACTGGATCTAATTGGTATGACGGTGCTATTGCTTATCTAAAGGAACAACAAATAATATGCGGCGACGAATTTATAGATTATACAAAAGATGCAACTAGGGCTGAATTAGCCTATATCTTCTCAAAAACTTTACCTTATATGGAGTATCCGGAGATAAACAATATTACAGAACTACCAGATGTAGACTATAATACAAAATATGATTATTCGATATTCACATTATATAATTCAGGAATAGTGACTGGGTCAGATAAAGAGTTGACTTTTAAGCCAGAGTCAAACATTAGCAGAGCTGAAGCAGCAGCCATTATAACAAGGCTAGTAAACACTGAAAATAGAACGAAAATTGTAAAGTAGCTAATTTGAAATTCCAGGGTTTAATCCTTGGAATTTGTTATTTTGCGGAAGATCTAATATATCCACTACCCAATGAAAAGTACAATAATCAAGCAATCAGCCATATAAGCTTGGGTTTAGCTGTGGTTATGCGGTTTATGATTATAATTCTCATATGGATGTGGAAGAATTTCAAAAGCATATTGATAGGTTGATGTACGAAAACAAGAGAGAAAACAAGGAAATAGAAACAAATTATTCAATCAATAATTAAATATAAAGATATAGATGCCCTTTTCTGAATTTATAAAAAAAGGGCATCTATATTTTACTTAGCTTGGATTAAACGTGTCTTTATCAGCAAGCTGATTTTCTGCTCTTGTAACCAAGTCCCTAGTCACAGCTCCATCGGATTTCTCAGAGATAGTTAAGTTTGCGTCAAATTCATTTGCTATCTCCAGCTGCATTTGTTCTAAGGCTTTTGTCGCGTTTTGGTTCATTGGTTTAAAACTCAAATAAATCACCCCTAAATAAAGTATTAGTCTTTATTTTGCATATTAACTGGATATTTCATACTAGGTAAATTAATGAAAATGACTAATTATAAAATTCATATTAGATTATTTGAGTATTGTACTTAAATAACTAATAGATAAAAACTCCCTTTCGGGAGTTTTTACATGTGTATCGGTTTATCTATTGAACCAAAGGCAGCTTCCATCATGATTTCTGAGAGAGTAGGGTGAGGGTGGATGGCTTTTGCTATATCGTATACAGTGCCTTCAAGCTGCATAGCTACAATAGCTTCAGCAATCATATCTGTAGCATGAGAGGCCATTATATGAGTGCCTAATATTTCACCATATTGATTATCAGAGATAATCTTTACAAAGCCCAAAGTTTCACCTTCAGCCAATGCTTTTCCATTAGCAGCTAATGGGAATTTGCTAACTGTAATATCGTGACCCTTTTCCCTTGCTTCTTCTTCAGTCATTCCTACACTGGCTAATTCAGGGAAGGTATAGACACAGGAAGGAACTATATTGTAATTTAAAGTACTATCCTTACCCATGATATTTTCAGCTGCTACGATACCTTCAGCTGATGCAACATGAGCTAAGGCATACCTGCCATTTAAATCTCCTATTGCGTAGACTCCTTTAATGCTGGTTTCCATTCTATTATTTGTTTCAATAAAACCTTTAGAATTAATCTTCAAGTCTAAATTTTTCATTTCCTTTAAATCTGGCTTTACTCCTAAGGAAACAAGATATTTATCTCCTTTAATTAATTTATCTTCATTTTTATGCTCAATTAATACTCCATCTTCACCAATTGATTTTAGTTTTGTATTAGTCAATATATTTATGCCTTCTCTTTTTAGATGCTTCTCAAGAGTAGTAGCCATTTCGTTTTCTACTCCAGAGAGTATCCTGCCAGATCTCTGAATTATAGTCACATTTGACCCCAAGGCATTGAATAGTGTAGCAAATTCAACTGCAATGACCCCGCCACCAACTACTACTAAATCCTTAGGAATCTCTTCAAGCTGCAAAGCTCCCTTACTATTTATTGCTTTCCCAGACCTTACAGCCTCATCTAGTCCAGGAATAGGAGGGGAGGAGTCGCCAGCTCCTATAGCAATAATGAGATTGTCACCAGTGATGGTTTCACCATTGACTTCAATCTGATTTTTATTCAATATAGTTCCTTTGCCTTCAAAAAGGTCAATTCTATTTTTCTTGAAGAGCATATAGATTCCTGATACTAATTGATTTACAACTTTATCTTTCCTTTTCAACATTGATTTCCAACCTACAGATACAGTGGAAGAATCAATACCAACAATACCAAAATCATTTGCTCGCAATATATCTTTATATAGTTTTGCACTTTTTAAAAGTGTTTTAGTAGGAATGCAACCCCAGTTTAAACAAACTCCACCAAGCTTTTCTTTTTCTACTACAGCAACTTTTGCCCCTAGTTGGGCTGCCTTAATGGCAGCCACATAACCTCCAGGACCTCCACCTAGGATAATAAGATCATATTTATTCATCTTAATCACCGTTACCTTTCTAAGATTTCATCAACAATATTTCAGGGTCAGATAAAAGCTGGGATAATAGATTTAGGAAACGAGCTCCACTGGCACCATCAATTATTCTGTGATCATAGGAAAGGGATAAAGGTAGAACCTTAGCGATTACTATTTCATCATCTTTCACTATAGGTTTTTTAACAATACGACCCATACCCAAGATTGCTGACTCTGGATAGTTAATAATTGGGATTCCAAACAGTCCTCCAATAGAGCCAAAATTAGTAATAGTAAAAGTACTGCCCTTTAGCTCATGAAGTTCAGATTTATTATTTTTAGCACGACTAGTTAAATCTTCAATTTCCTTGGCAATATGAACTATACTCTTCTTATCCGCATCTCTAAGGACCGGCACCATCAGACCTCTATCAGTATCAGTAGCTATACCTATATGATAAAAGTGTTTTAGTAATAGTTCCTGATTTTCCATATCATAGGATGAATTAAATTCAGGATATTCTTTTAATATATTGATAACGGCTTTGATAATGAAAGGTAAATAGGTTAAATTAACATCCTCAGTCTTCAACCTATCCTTATATTTATTTCTAAACTCATCAAGTGCAGTTACATCTATTTCATCCATTGCTGTTGTATGAGGTATGGTAAATCTAGATACTACCATTTGCTCTGCTATGGTCTTTCGAATTCTAGTAAGTGGAATTCTCTCAATTCTTTCACTATCACTGTATACAATACTATCGCTAGAGATTTCAGCTGCTTTTACCTGTTGGATAGGCTGACTAGTTTCCTTAGTTTTGTTTATATCTTCTTTCATCACTCTACCATTCGGGCCAGTGCCTTGGACTGTCCTTATATCAACATTTAAGTCTTTAGCTAATTGCCGAGCAACTGGAGTAGCCAGGACTTTTTTAGCTTCATCTGATTCTTTAGATGAAGTAATCATACCCTCTGTACTAGCTGGAATTAATTCTGAAGAAGCTATTACTTCACCTACTACACCAGCAGTTTCTTCCTCTACTACTTCTTGCTCCTCAGGAGCTTGAGAATTTTCAGATTCTCCACCAATGCTGATAGTGATAAATACTTGCTCTACTTCAATTGTATCTCCTTCTTCAAACTTCAACTCTAAGACTTTACCTGTCCTTGGAGATGGTATTTCTGTTGTGACTTTATCTGTTTCAACTTCTGCTAGAGATTGACCTTCCTCTATATCTTCACCTTCATGAACTAACCATTTCATTAAGGTTCCTTCTCTTATACCTTCACCTATATCTGGAAAACGAAATTCATATTTCATAGTAATCTATCCTCCTCAATTAAAACTTAACTACATCTTCAATGGTTTTTGCAATTCTTTCAGGAGATGGAATATAGTGCTTTTCTCCCCTTGGTAATGGAAATATAGTATCAAAACCAGTTACCCTAGTTGGAGGAGCTTCCAAATACAAGAAAGCCTTTTCATTAATAATAGATACGATTTCTGCGCCAACACCAAAGGACTTAGGTGCTTCATGAACTACTATTGCTCTACCAGTCTTTTTAACTGATTCAATGATTGTATCCCTATCCATAGGTGAAATAGTACGCAGATCAATTATTTCAGGGATAATTCCCTTAGACTTCACCATTTCACTAGCTTTTTGCACATCCCTAACCATAGCACCCCAAGTTATAATAGTCACATCTTTACCTTCTTCTACAATTTTTGCTTTCCCAATAGGAAGTACATAGGCTTCCTCTGGAATATCTTGTTTGAATGCCCTATAGATACGCTTTGGTTCTAAAAACAATACAGGGTCAGGGTCCCTAATGGCAGCTATAAGAAGTCCCTTTGCATCATAAGGAGTAGAAGGTATAACTACCTTTAGACCTGGTATATGAGCATAAATTGCTTCTGTACTTTCTGAATGATGTTCCAATGCACGAATGCCTCCACCATAAGGAGCACGAATAACCATAGGAAGTGTAATTCCACCTCTAGTACGATTACGCATCCTAGAAACATGAGATATTATTTGATTAAAAGCAGGATATGAGAATCCCATGAATTGCATTTCGACTACAGGCTTTAGCCCATTGATAGCCATACCTACTCCAGTACCTACGATTGCAGATTCAGCAAGGGGTGTATCAAATGCCCTTTCTTTTCCGAACTTTTCTTGTAGTCCAACAGTAGCTCTAAAAACTCCACCCTCAAGACCAACATCTTCACCGTAAACAATTACAGTTTTATCATTTTCCATTTCATTCATTAAAGCTTGGTTCACAGCCTGAACTATATTTAATTTATTTGACATAATTATTTACCCCCTTCCAAAAAAGCTTTATACTCGTTAAGTTGTTCCTCTAAAACTGGAGGCATACTTGCATAATGATACTTGAAAATATCTTCAATTGCAGTATCAGATTTATCTTCAATTTCTTCGAAAGTAGACATTACCTCTACTTCTAGTTCCTTTTTAGTTTTTTCATCCCATTCCTCAGTTAATATATTTTTAGCTAATAGATATTTTTTAAATCTTAGTATTGGATCTTTTTCCTTCCATTCTTCTACTTCGGAGTCATCTCTATAAATAGTAGGGTCATCGGAAGTTGTATGAGCTCCTAATCTATAGGTAAAGGCTTCAATCAAGGAAGGACCTTCACCATTTCTTGCTCTATCTATAGCATTCTTTGTAGCGGAATACATGGCAAATATATCATTGCCATCTACGACTATGCCTGGCATATCATAAGAAATAGATTTTTGCGCAAGGGTCTTACTTGTTGTTTGTTCCTTTCGAGAAACTGAAATAGCATATTGATTATTTTGAATAATAAATACTACTGGAGCTTTAAATACAGCAGCAAAATTTAAAGCCTCGTGGAAATCACCTTGAGAAGTACCACCATCTCCCACATAAGCAACTACCACATTGTTTTCTCCCTTGATATTGTTTGCCATACCAATTCCTGCAGCATGTTGAAATTGAGATGCAATAGGGACAGATACTGGAAGTACCTTTACACCTTCAGGCATATGGCTTCCCCATTCATTACCATACCAATATAGATAAATATTTTTAAGGGGAACCCCCTTAACTAGCCAAGCTCCTAATTCTCTAAAAGAAGGAACCAACCAATCATCCTTTTCCATAGCATAAGCACTACCCACTTGGGTAGCTTCTTGACCTGTATTTGGAGCATAAGTCAGCATTCGTCCTTGTCTTTGGTAGGATAATGCTTTTTCATCTATAGTTCGTGTATATAACATAGTCTTGTAGAGATACAACAATTCATCATCTGAAAGAGATGGAAGCTCTTCTTCTCTTATTATTTCACCATTAATATCTAAAATATTGTAATGCTTTCCTTCTAGAGGATTGTAATCTTCAAATCTCATTTTTTTGCCTCCTTTATATTTATAATATACAGTATATTAATCTAATTGATAATTGTTATCATTTGTATTATATATAATACCCAAATATGATAATCTAAACATAAGGACATACTGTTATTTAATAATTAATATAGAAATATTTGCAGAATATTACAATTATTTGTCATGATGGGGTATAATGGAACAAACATCAAAATAATAGGGGGTAGGACTATGCACAAGATCAGTGGATCCATCAAAAACAAGATATTATTAATGACTACTATGGTCTTAGTTGTATCGAACATTGCTATTGGACTTTTAGGCTACAACACTTCAAAACAACAGTTGAATGAGAAAGGAGAAATTATTCTCCAAAATGCAGTGGAAACTGCTATTCAAATGATTGATTTAGCAGAACAAGGTGTTAAGAAGGGAACTTTTACATTGGATCAAGCACAGGAAATGGTAAAGGAATACTTGCTTGGTGAAATGAAGGAGGACGGTATCCGACCAATAAATTCACCTTTAGATTTAGGAGAATCTGGTTATTTTGTAGTATATAGTCAGGAAGGTGTTGAAATAGCACATCCAAGTTTAGAAGGGAAAAATGTTTGGGATGTAACAGATAAGGCTGGGACTGGTGTTTTTCTTGTGCAAGATAGTATCCAAAAGGCTAAAGATGGTGGGGGTTTCACATATTATGATTGGTTCCTACCTCATAGTGAAAATATAGGGAAAAAGATTGTATTTAATAAATTAGATCCAAATTGGGGATGGGTTGTTACAGCTGGAAGTTATGAGATGGACTTCAACAAGGGTGCTGTAAATGTCCTTAAATATACAAGCGCAGGTGTATTGATCTTCCTAGTATTAGTAATCATAGTAATGTATAATTTCTCCAATAGAATGGGTAAGGCATTAGAAGGAGTCACAAAGCGTGCAGATAATATTGCAAATCTGGATGTGACTGAGGATATTCCACATGTTTTAACTAATAGGAAGGATGAAATTGGATCTTTGGCCAATTCATTCCAAAGAATTCTAGATAATCTCAGAATCTTTTCAAGACAGATATCCGAATCAGCAATACATCTTGCATCATCATCCAATGAACTTACTATATCTAGTGAACAATCTGCCATAGCAGCTGATGAAGTAGCAAGAGCTATTGAAGAAATCGCTAAAGGTGCAACTCATCAAGCACTGGATACAGAAAAGGGAGCAAAGCATATAGCTGATTTAGGTGGATTGGTGGAGAAAAATGAAGACTATCTAAAACAACTTAATGATTCAACTATTGAAGTTGGCAAGCTAAAGGATGAAGGATTTGAAACCCTTGGAGAATTAATGCAGGCAACGGAATCTAGTAATGATGCAACAATGGAAATTCAAAATGTAATCGATAGTACCAATGAAAGTGCAGAAAAAATAGAAAATGCCAGCAATATGATTCGAAGCATAGCTGAACAAACTAACTTACTAGCTCTAAATGCAGCAATTGAAGCAGCTAGAGCTGGGGAAGCAGGAAGAGGATTTGCAGTAGTAGCGGATGAAATAAGAAAATTAGCAGAGCAATCTAATGGTTTCACTGAAGAGATTACGGAGATTATAACAGATTTAAATAACAAGATAAGTCAAGCTGTAACAACGATGAAAGAAGTATCAGAGATTTCAAAATTACAAAATCAAAGTGTAGAACAAACCAATGATAAGTTTATTGGGATTTCAAAAGCAATTGAAAGCATGAATAAAGTAATAGATCTTATCAATAAATCTGGACAGGAAATGATAAACAAGAAGGATGTTATCGTTGAGATAATATACAACTTATCATCTATATCTCAGGAAAATGCAGCAGGAACAGAGGAAGCATCTGCATCAGTAGAAGAACAGACAGCAACCATGATGGAAATAGCTAATTCAAGTGAAATCTTAGCTGGACTAGCTAACGAAATGCAGGAAGCCATATCTAAATTTAAAGCTTAGTGAAATGCAAAGAATTTATAGCCTTGATACATTCTTAACAATAGGGTATAATTATTTTAAGACATAACCTAATTAAAAGCTATAATAGAATATGGGGGGATTGGAATGTTTAAGAGAGAAGAATCTCAAGAATCAAAGTACAAAGTATTACTAGTAGCTTATAAAGACTTAGGGGAGGATATGGAGAAAGAATTACTTTATCATTTTATATCCAATATTAGAAATAGAGAAGAAATAGATGGATCTTCATCTAGCAGTGATAAGAGTGCTTCTGGTTTATCATTTAGGACTAGTCTATATCATAATTGGTTCAAAAATATTATTTTAGAAAAACTAAACCATGGATATAAGTTAGGTATTGTTGAAATACCTAAGTCATATGGTAATAGTGATGAAATAAAATTAAAAGAACTGGATGAAAAGTTCGGAGATAATATTGAGATAGTAGCAACGGAAGAATTATAAAACAAATGCACGATTGTTTGATGATAGTAATAAATTTTAGTATGATGTAAATCAATTGTTAGAGATACAATAATCACAAAGTACATAGTTTAAACCATGTACTTTGTGATTATGTTTTTAGAAGGACTCATTGTTAGAAAAGATTAACTAGAAATTCCTTGCTAATTCCTTAGCTTCTTTAATAGCATTGTTGACAATTTCATCAACATTATTACCTGTAGAGTCTAATCCATCTGCAGCTATTGTAGTAAAATCTGTAATGCCTAAAAAACCAAAAATGGTTCTTAAGTATCTATCTCCCATTTCATATGCTGAATATGGTTCCGCAGAATAACTTCCCCCTCTTGAGGCAATATTAATTGCCTTTTTTCCTGTACATAAACCAACTGGACCCTCAGAGGTATATTTGAATGTAATACCAGTTACACAGATATAGTCAACATATGCCTTTAAGATTGCAGGAATGCTTAAATTCCACATAGGCTCTGCAATTACATATTTATCGACTTCGGCAAATTGATATGCATATTTTAGAATTGGATGATTTCTACTCTCAGTTGTTTTAGGTCCAAAAACTGTATTTATATCATCTGCGGATAATAACTCTATATTTTCTTTATATAAATCAAGAGTTATTATTGTATCATCAGGATGATTCTCTTTATATGCTTCAATAAAACTATCAGAAACTTTAAATGTTCTTGAGGCACCTTCAGGTTTTGCATTGGCTTTAATATAAAGTATCTTACTCATGTATTTTCCTCCAATTGTTTTTTGAATTAATATATCCTATCTCTAATTAGAATATCCAGATTAGAATAAATTATATCAATATTCGTAATTTGGATTTACAAATGGTTTAATTATGTATTACAATATTTCTAGTACATCAAATAGGAGTGTTAGAATATGATTAGAGAGATTCTGCCAAATGAATACTATTCCGTTAAGAAATTTGTGGAAAAAGATATTGCAAGAAATTATTTTATTCTCCTAGGACTAACAAGCAAAAAGCAAGTTTATGATAAAATCTACGGAGAATATAGAAAAGATGAATTAATTGCTGTATTATTTCGAAGAAAGAGTGGAGTTCTACAATTTTTTGCTCCAGAAGAATTTGATATTGATGGTTTTGAAAACTTGATTTCCACTTTAGAATATGATGCATTAATAGGTCCCAAATCATATTGTCACAAATTTTTAGATAAAGGTTTGTTTACATCTATAAAAGATGGGGCTTATATATCTAAATTAGACAAGGACTATATAATGAAGCCTATACAGATTAAATATAAAATGAGAGATATAGATGTAGATGATTTAGATAAAATAGTAGAACTATATAAAGAAGTATTTCAAAGCTTTAGCCCAAGAGAAGTAATGGAAGAAAAGTTAAACAACAATCGTGGACGAGGAGTTTGCATCGAAGAAGATGGAGAAATTATATCGGTGGCACAGACTGATTTTGAAATAAAGGATACAGCAGTCATTGTAGGAGTAGCTACTAATAGGGACTATAGATGTAAAGGATTAGCTACACAATGTCTACAATCACTATGTAGCATTTTACTCAAAGAAGGAAAGGATTTATATCTTCAGTATGATAATCTTGAAGCAGGGAAGATATATGAGAAACTAGGTTTTGTAAATATTGATCAAGTAATACATTATAGGAAATGAAAATATATTACCAAATTTTTAATCCCTAATATAAAATTGCTACACAACTATTTAGCTGTGTAGCAATTTTTTTATACACTATATATCTTTACTGCCCGTATATCACTATCCCATTCAATTTCCATGCCCAAAGCTTCTGCTATAAATCTAGCGGGGACCATGGCGTTTCCTTGGATTACTTGAGGAGCTATATCTAAAGTGACAAACTTATTATTAATAATAGCTATTTTGCTATCAACAATTAACTTAAACCTTATATTATCCTTCTCGCAAATAATAGCCTTGTTTGATTGATCCCACTCTATATTTACTCCAAGATGTTCAGCGATTAACCTTAGAGGCACTAGTGTGGACCCATCCTTAACCATTGGAATAGCTTGATCGAAGATTATAGGATTGTCATCTATATAAACAGAAATGCCTCTATTGGCTATTAAAGAGATTTCTGTCTCTGTTCCATCTTTAAGTCTTAAAATAGATTGTATCTCTCCACTATTTAAGATATCTTTATTAAAATCAAAATTTTGAAATATGACTTCTTTATTTTTGGCTATATCTGTATTTTTCGGCGATAAAATTGAAAGTGTATCTTTAGCAAGAAATTCAATTGGTATATATTCATCAGATGTGATTTGATAATAACTTAAGACTTCTCCTTTTTCTAGAACTTCTTGTGTATAAAAGTTATTTAGACCAAAGTCTATTATTTTTTTACTATCATCAGATCTTTCTTTCTTAGATTTTCCACCTAATACTACTGCAATAAGTCTGTTTTTTTCTGAATCCTTTACCTTAGATGTAGAAACTAAGCAATATCCTGCTAAGTCGGTATAGCCTGTTTTCAATCCATCTATAAAAGAAGTTGTTTCTAACAATTCATTTGTATTTTTTTTAGAAAAGTTCTTATATGTTCCATTAAATTGCTTCTGACTAGTAATTTCCAATAAAGAATCCCCATATCTGTCCAATGTATATTTAGTTAACATTGCTAGGTCTTTAGCTGATATTTTATTTTGATCCTTATTTTTTAATGGCATTCCATTAGGATTTACAAAGTATGCACTCATTAGCCCTAGAGATTTTGCTTTATCATTCATTTTAATACAAAAATTCTCCACAGTATCTCCTATGTACTCTGCTAATACAAGAGCTGAATCATTAGCTGAAATTATCATCATAGAACTTAAAAGTTCATTTACTGACAAAACATCATTTTCTTTTAAGTTGTAAGATGTTCCTCCAGCACTTGTAGCATTTTTGCTGACCTTTACCTTATCATCTAATCTAATACTACCATTTTCTACTGCTTCCATAACTAATAGGTAAGTCATTATCTTTGAGGTACTTGCCATTGGTCTTTGAACATCCATATTTTTTTGATAGAGAATCTTGCCAGTCTTTGACTCTATTAAAATGGCAGAAGGTGAAGATATACTTAAGCTATAAGCATAAGAGTAATTAATTGAAAAAAGCAAAATCATAATAACTATCAAAGAATTAATAATCCTCTTTTGTTTATTAGCTGTACATCGAGTTAAGAACATTTCATATTTTGTCATGAATTTCAACACCTCATTTTAATTATGTAATTTATGAAATAGTGATTAAATCACTTCATAGATAACATCATACCATAAAAAAACTGACAAATCATAGTAAATGGGTAATTATTGAGTTTTGCTATTATTATAATTATCATGAAGTCATTATTTTTCATGATAATACAGTTGACAAAAAGTATATACGAGTATATACTTTTATTAAGGGATAGTAAAATGAAATAGAGGTGATTTTAATGGATATCAATTTAGTTAAATGGGGTAATAGTGCAGCTATTCGTATACCTAAGAAGGTATTAGATGAATTGAATATTGATAGTAGCAATATAGAAGATATAAGTTTTAATGTAGATATAGATGGAGATAAATTATTATTAATTAAGAAGCAAAATAAAACAAAATTTGAGCTATTAGTTGAGCAATCTAAAGGTGAAATATTAAATCCAATAACAGAAATCGATTGGGGGAATCCAGTTGGAAAAGAAGAGTGGTAATAGATATGTCTATAGAAGATAAAAAGAATTATAATAATTTAGAATGCGGAGATATAATAAAAATTTGCTTTTCGCCATCAGAAGGACATGAGCAAAAAGGATATAGACCAGGTCTTGTTATATCAGATCCCATTACTCAAAAAGAGTTAAATGGCCTAGTAACAGTGGTACCAATAACTAATTCAACTAGTACCTTCCTCACAAGAGTAAACTTAGATGAGTATAATCTCAAAACTAAAGGTGACATATTGATGGACCAAGTTAAGGTTTTAGATTTGAGTATTAGACAATTTGAATTCATAGAGAAAGCACCAAAAGCAGTGATTGGAAAATGTAATATTATATTTAATGCAATTTATGAAAAATTATTAAATTCATAAGTGCTTAAATTAGTGTAACAAGGTTAGCAATAGCTGGCCTTTTTTATTTGAATTCTATTTTAACTTATTATTATAAAGTCTTATCAGGTGGGTATATAGTCAAAGAGAGCATAAATAATATGGAAATCTGGGGAGAATAATCAACTAAAGGAGGAATTTTTATGTTACAAAAGAGAAATATTGGCTTGGCAATTATATTTTCACTTCTCACTTGTGGATTATATAGTATTTATTGGTTCATAAAGCTTACTGATGAAGCTAGCTATTTAAGTGGGGATAGATCTACATCTGGTGGTATGGCATTTTTGCTTACAATAGTTACTTGTGGGATTTATTTCTTCTTTTGGAATTATAAGATGGGTAAACTTATATACCAAGCTCAAGACAGGTCAGGGATAAGAGCTCAAGATAATTCTATTCTGTATTTGATACTAGCAATTTTTCAACTAGGTATTGTTTCTTATTGTATTATGCAATCAGAAATCAATGGTATAATTCAATATGAATATAATAACTAAAAAAGATATTAAAATATTATTGCCAATTCTACTTATCCTGGGAATATTTGTATACTTTGCTGATCCTAGAAATGGACCTATATTTCCGTGCATATTCAATGAAATTACAGGACTTTATTGTCCAGGCTGCGGAATGACAAGAGCAGTAAATTCCATTCTTAGATTCGATTTTTATCAAGCTCTGAGGTATAATGCCCTTATATTTATGATTCCACCAATGTTTGTAGCTTATTATCTATTAGAGGGTAGTAAGTATAAAAAACTATCAAAGGCTATAATAATTCTAATGATAATTATAGCTTTAGGATATGGACTCATTAGAAATACAGAGATTTTTAGTTATTTAGCACCAGTTAATATTTGATTTAGGCAGTAAAAAGAAATGTCAACTATTATAAGGAAGTTCAAATTTATATGTAAAGGATGATAGTCATAAAAAAAGAAAAACTACTTAGATATATTAAAGAGAGTCCGGTGACTTTTACCTTTTTATTGATAATTATTATTTATTTTATAGTAATTAGTTTAAATGGTGGCACCAATGATATAGAGACCTTAGTTAGATTTGGAGCCTTTTTCCCTCCCTTTATTTTCAAGTATAATCAATACTATAGGTTTATTACTTCGATTTTTATTCATATAGGCATCAGCCACTTGTTTTTTAATGGATATGCTCTCTATGTATTTGGAACACAAATAGAAAGATTTTTAGGTAAGAAAAAATACATACTTTTTTTCTTGTTAACGGGCTTGATGGGAAATATAACTACTTATATTTTTAACCCTATTTCTGTATCAGCTGGAGCATCAGGAAGCTTATTTGGGATATTTGGAGCATTTATATATCTAATTCACCGTCACAAAGAAATGATAACCCCTGAAGGAAGAAAGAGTATCATATCAATGATAGGAATAAATTTAGTACTTACAATACTTGTGCCAAGTATTAGTATTACTGCCCATCTTGGAGGGCTTATAGCGGGATATATACTTTCTTATGTATTTATTAAATAGGGGGTGGTCATATGCCACTAGAGATAATCAGAAATGATATAACAAAAATGTCTGTTGATGCAATAGTCAATGCTGCAAATATGGAATTGAAAATTGGGGGCGGAGTATGTGGCGCTATCTTTTCTGCAGCTGGTGCTGAAAAGTTACAAGATGAGTGTAGTAGCATTGGCTCATGTGATGTGGGTCAAGCTGTTGTTACAAATGGATATGACCTTGCTGCCAAGTACATAATCCATACAGTTGGTCCTATATGGCAAGGTGGTAATGAAAATGAAGCCCATCTATTGCGAAGCTGCTACATAAATTCTCTGAAACTTGGCTTAAAGTATAAATGCAAATCTATAGCTTTTCCTTTAATTTCATCTGGGATCTATAGCTATCCAAAGGATCAGGCCCTTCAAATTGCTGTTTCTACCATTGGAGAATTTTTATTGAAACATGAAATGCAAGTATATCTTGTAGTATATGATAAAAATGCCATTAGATTAAGTGAAAAGCTTTTTACAGGGATTAAGAGATATATTGATGATAATTATGTTGAAGAACATAAAAGCTTTAATCGTTCTAGGGAATTAGAGCAAACAGTACGATATCAACTTAAAAGAATTGAAGAGAAAGATTTAGTATATAGTGAAGATTTTTATATGCCAACACCAGAGGTTAAACCTCAATTAAAGGATGTAATGGCAAAACTTGAAGAATCTTTTTCACAAATGCTACTTAGGATTATTGATGAAAGAGGAATGACTGATGTAGAAACCTATAAAAGAGCCAATATAGATCGTAGACTCTTTTCTAAGATACGAAGTGACAAAGATTATAATCCTAGCAAGGTAACTGCCATATCCTTTGCAATTGCACTAGGACTGAACTTAGATGAGACATTGGATTTACTAGGGAAGGCTGGATATACCTTATCCCGAAGCAATAAATTTGATGTAATTATTGAATATTTTATTGAGGAAGAAAACTATAATATACACGAAATAAATGAAGCATTATTTGCTTTTGATCAGATTACCTTAGGGGTATAATTGTCGCTTTGGAAGCGACCAATTATACCTCTTTATTTGATATTCTTTAATTATCAAATAAAGAGGGGGATTATATAATGGAAAGAAAAATAACTGAATTGGTATTTATCTTAGATAAGAGCGGTTCAATGTCAGGTCTAGAAAGTGACACAATCGGAGGATTCAATGCCATGTTAAACAAACAACAAAAGGAAGATGGAGAAGCTATTGTAACTACAGTATTATTTGATGATAAATATGATATCATCCATGACAGAATCAATATAAAGGGAATTAAACCTATTACAGAAAAAGAATATTCTGTTGAAGGATCCACAGCATTATTAGATGCCATTGGAAAAACTATTAACAAAATAGGAAATGCTCAAAAAAATACTCAAAAGGATTATCGAGCTGATAAAGTTGTATTTGTCATAACTACTGATGGCATGGAAAATGCTAGCCGTGAATACACTTATGAAAATATTAGGACAATGATTGAAAGACAAAAGACTAAATATAGATGGGAGTTCATTTTCTTAGGTGCAAATATTGACGCTATCTCTACTGCAGAGAGATTTGGAATTGGTGCAGATAGGGCAGCTACCTATCACGCAGATAGTGAAGGTACAAAATTGAATTATGATGTTGTAAGTGAAGTAGTAAGTGATTTTCGTGCAAATAGAGTAGTTATGCATAATTGGAAAGAAAAAATTGAAGAAGATTATAAGGGGCGTGGAAAGAAGTAAATATTAGGAGAGTTGTAATAGGATGAAAATACATTAAATGCTAAACATAGCCAATAAAAGCACTTTTGTGATATACTGTTTAAGTATGTAAATTCTTATGAAATGGGATGAAAATATTGAAAAAACTTAAAAAATGCCTTGCTTTATTTCTTACACTAATGCTAATACTATCAAATTTTAGTATTTCATTTGCTATAGAAGACACTAATCCAATAAAACTAAATAAATTAGGTCTATTGGATGATATTTCCCCTCAGGTTTTAGATAAAAACTTATCTAGAATGATAGGCCTTACAATGATTTTAAGGTCCTTAGGTTATACTGAGGAAACTGTAAACAAGAGAGCTGATAGTTGTCCTTTTACAGATGTACCTGAATGGTTTAAAGGGTGGGCTACAATGGCTGTTGATTTATCAATTACATCTGGGGTATCCCAAGGGAAATTTGATCCAAATGGGTTATTAACAGAAAAGATGTTTTATTCTCTTCAATTGAGAGCCTTAGGCTATGACAAAGATGAAGCTTGGAATAATACAGAAACTCTAGGAATAAATGCTGGTATAATAAAAAAAGGTGATTCGTTAAATTCTAAATCATTTACTAAAAGAGATGCTTCAGAAGTTATGTTAGCTGCATTAAATTCTAAAGTTCAAGGACAAGATATTAAACTTATAGATAAATTAATAGCTGACAAAGTTGTAGATGAAAATAAGGCTATTGAAGTTGGACTTATTCAAAAAGCTTTTGATTTTAAGGATGGAGAAACAATAACTTTGAAAAATGTAACTCAAATGAGTATGTCATCAAATGGTAAAGTTGTAATTTGGAAGGATTTAATTAGTATGCCCTATGATGAAGATGAAGAAGATTTTTATAGTAAAGATGAAAGTACTGGTGAAATGTTTATAATAAGTAATTATATTCGAGGTTTAAAACTAGATACAGGTGAGACTTTTACAATTCCTTATAAAGGATCAAAGTATTTTCGCCCAATAATATCTTCCAACGGCAAGACTATAATTTGGTCAGAATATAATTCTTCTGGTGCTGAAAGCATGGTTGGTAAAAACTTAGAAACAGGTAAGAAGTTCATCATTTGCGAAGATATTGGTTATAGATCATTTTGGCAGTTATCTCCAGATGGTAAATTGGTATTTTGGCATGACAATCTTTCTGGAGAAAGAATAAATTGGCATGATGATATTTATGGTAAAGACTTAGAGACAGGAAAAGAGTTTGTAGTCTGTGAAGCTGAAGGTGACCAATGGATAGAGGGGATTTCAGAAGATGGCAATATTATAATTTGGACGGATTATAGAAATTGGGATGTAGATGAAAAACGATTTGTCCATATACGGGCAAAAGATTTAAATACAGATAAGGAACTTGTCATTGATGCTGATAGAATGGGATTTCCTATGCCATTTAGAAATCGCTATAGTACTAGTATGAGTTCAGATGGAAAAATTGCAGTATATTTTAGAACTTGGAGTAAAACAATATTTTCTGGAGAAATTTTCGCATTCAATCTAGAGACAGGGAAAGAATTTGTTGTTTGTGGAGAAGAAACAGGAGGATATAAAGAAAACCTCATAATTTCAGATAATGGGAAGATTGCAGTGTGGGAAGACAATAGAAATGGAAATAAATATGAGAGTTCCTACAGTAGTTTAGATATATATGGATTCAATCTAGAGACAATGGAAGAATTTGTAATCTGCAATAAACCTGGAATACAAGAAGATCCTAAGATTTCTTCAGATGGTAAAATTGTAGTTTGGCAAGATCGTGATAAAAATAAAGGTATAAAAATAATATGCGGCAGAAATATAGAAACGGGCAAAGATTTTGAGGTTTCTGGTTTTGGAAGATTAATTGATATTTCATCTGATGGTAGAGTTGTAATTTGGGAAGACTCTAATGATGTGTATATAAAAAATATAAATAATTTAACAAAGTAAAAAAATCTGTTGCTAGATATCTAGCAACAGATTTTTACTTATTTCAATAGATTAATTATAGTGTCATAAACCATCTTAGGTGCTATATTGAAAGAATAATCCTCTTGAAGCCTTTCTGTAAACTTATGAGCATCCTTTCCAAAAGGTCCTATGTTTACAACAGGGAGATTTAGAGATTGCATATCTTCAATCGGTAGATTATACTTCACACCAAATCCTGGCATGTTGTTTTTCAATGATTCAACAGCATTCTCTTCTCTTGGTGCAGCTCCGTAGCTTAAATCAGAAATATAAGGATAGAATTTCTTCATTTGAATATCATATTTTGATTCAGTGTTTTTAATTACATTATCCACTGTATCTAATAGTTTTTTCTCCAACTCTGTTTCCCCTTTTACATATATATGAGGATAATATGGAGGTGAGAAATAAACTACAACTACTGGATCCTTATCAGACCACATATTGTGAACTGCTTCTACCATCTTTAATGCAAATACCCTATCATCCACACCTTCATCTGCCAATAGCTCTGTATTCATTCTCTCAATTAAGTTATCAACCTCATGACCTCTTTCACCTTTAACCTTTTTATAAAGCTCATCATAAGAGATAACTCTTGGAGTCCATGGTAGGCTAGCATATGGATAATTATTAAAGTTACAGTATTTCTTATATTCTACATTTAGAGTATCTATAACTTTTTGGAAGGCTAAGTTAGTTCCAGCCTTAACCTTTTCCATTAGTTCATCAGGAGTACTACTATGAGTACCAAAGTTAAAATACAAATAGCTTGATCTAGCTGTTTGCACTGAGTATTCAGACTTTAAATCCTGTTGTCTCAATGAAATAGGTGGAACAGTGACTTCTCCTTCAGCTTCATCACTATATTTAGTGTTAAAATCCATTTCTTCCACTATAGCCGAGGATATATGGTTAGGGTCTAAACCTCTAAATGGGTCTCCACCGTGTGCTTCGGAGCCTACTATATAGAATGAAGGCATTAATTTTCCTACAGTTCCTACATATATATACTTAGATTCATCGCCTTCGTATCTTGGAGCCATATAATCTGTATCTACCAATGCTTGGTACTCAAATCCTTCTTTTTCTCTAAGTTTAATAAGTTCAGGTACAATATTCAACATGCCTCCTGAATTACCCTCTTCATCACATACAGCAGCAAAAACTAGATTTCCTTCCAGGTCTTCTATACTACCAGAAAGTTCCTCTACAATGGTCATTAGAGTAGAAAGCCCACATTTCATATCAAATATACCTCTACCAAATAGATACTCATTAGACTCTAAGTCCTTTAAGGCATCCTCTGGAATAGAAAGATCCTTTAGTTTTTCCTTTAACTCAAGGGGTTTAGTTGCGTATTCCTTTATTGTTCCATAATCAGATGTACCAACAGTATCAGTATGAGCGATTAATATAACTGTTTTTTTGCTATTACCTTTTTTACCTTTGACATAAGCTAATACACTTTTACGGTTGAGATTATCATTTTTTACATCTATATACTTAACCATTGAAGGGTTAGCTTTAAAATATTTCATTTCTTTAAACTTATGGTATATTCTTTCTACTACATCATTTTCTTCCTTTGAACCAACTACACTATAGATTTCAGTTAATTCAATAGTAAGATCCTTAATTTTATTACTAAGATCTTTCATCCTATCTACCTCCTAAGTCATAAATGCTTATGTCGTACTTTTTTTAGGTTTTGCTTTCTCATATAATTCAGGATTACTAAAGAACTCATTCTTCAAGTCCCTAACTTCTCCACTTAACATTACTAATCCTATCATATTAGGTATTATTATCAATGCTAGCATTATATCTAAGAATTGGTATAAGAATTCAAGTCCACCAAATGCGCCGGCTAAAATGGATAATAAATAGACAATACGCATTACTTTTGAGAATTTAGTATTAAATAAATACTCAGCTTGTTTTTCACCATAATAAACTATAACAATGATAGTTGAAAGTACAAACAATGCTATAGCTATAGTTACTATTATACTACCGAGATTTGCACCAAGTAGTGTTTGGAAAGCAAGCGATGGCATGGTTGCTGCCTCACTAGCAGGAATATTTAGGTAAACGCCTGTTATTATTACTACAAGACCTGTCGCAGTACATACTATTAATGTATCAACAACATTTTCAAATATACCCCACATAGCTTGACGAACAGGATGATCAGTAACTGCTGCAGCATGTGCTATTGGAGCTGTACCCATACCTGATTCATTGGAGTATACTCCTCTTGCTGTACCCCATCTTATAGCAGCAGCTATAGTAGAACCTGTGAATCCACCTACTGCAGCCATTGGAGTAAATGCATGTTTAAATATTACAGCAAGTGCATTTGGTAATTCAGTAATATTTACGATAATTATTGCTAAAGCACCTATTACGTATAATAATGCCATAAAAGGAACTAATTTTTCAGTAACATTTCCAATTCTCTTTATACCACCAAATACTACTAAAGCTACGACTGTTGCTAATAATACACCACTTAACCAAGATGGCATATTTATAGTTGTAGCTGTTTGCACAAATGATGCAGATTGAGTAGCTATGGATGGTATAAGTTCAATCATTAGGAAAAATGAGAATAAGACACCAAGTATTTTACCAAAAGTTCCTCCTACACCATTCTTTAGGAAGTACATAGGACCACCAACATACTCTCCTTCTTCATTCAATACTCTGTATTTAATACCTAATACAACTTCTGAGAACTTGGCACCTGCTCCTACAAGAGCTATAACCCACATCCAGAATACAGCACCTGGTCCACCAAAAGCTATTGCCACAGGTACACCAACAATATTGGAAGCACCTATAGCTGAAGCTAAAGCAGCTGATGCTGCTTGGAAAGCAGATATAGTACCTTCTCCTTTATCTTGCTTCTTAAACATCTTACCAAAAGTTTGCTTCATTGCATATCCAAAATACCTAAATTGTACAAATCCTAATCTAATAGTTAAAAATAAACTTCCACCAACTAAGATTACCAACATTGGGATTCCCCAAAGCCAATTTGAAAAATTAATAATTGCATCTAGTAAACTTTGCATTAAATTCCCTCCTTAATATTTTTGTAAAAACAAAACTATTTGATATTTACTAAACTCACCTCCGATCTTTTTAATTTAAAGAAGTATAATTAAAATGTAAAAGCTATAAATATATATTGCAATTAATGTGCCAACTTACTCAATGTTTGAATTAGTCTAAATATTGAGTAAATTAAAGGGCTAGAGAAAGAGTAAAGTTTCTATTATATAATTTATATCATTCAGATATATTAAAAAGAACAAAAATAGGCAAATAATTATTTGCCTATTTTTGATTAATTTCGATTCCATAGCTTTCCATCTTATATTTAAGTGATTGCCTTGATATTTTTAATAATTTTGCTGCATCCTTGAGTGTATTGCTACTCTCTAAGGCTAAATTAATATACTTAATCTCGGATTTTTTCATGACCTCAGATAAATCAAATTCATCTGATTCTTTTATGTCTATTATATTTTTGTCATTTACATTAGATTTTAGTATGTGATTTGGTAAATCTTTTACTTCTATAACATCGCCTTCTATAAAGTTAAATGCACTTTCGATAATATGTTTAATTTCTCTAACATTGCCAGGCCAATTATAATTCATAAATAGATCTAAAACTTCTTTACTTACACCTACAATATTTTTATTCATTTTCAAATTATATTCATTTATAAAGAAGTCTATTAGAGGTGGGATATCTTCTTTTCTTTCTCTTAGGGGAGGTATATGTATGAGTACAACCCCTAATCTATAAAACAAATCTTTTCTTATTCTATTAGATTCCATAAGATACTCAGGCTCTTCATTTAAAGTAGATATTAGTCTTACATCAACATTTATAAGATTTTCACCGCCTACTCGTCTAAAGCAATTATTTTCTGTTACTCTTAATAATTTAGATTGAAGGTTTATGTCCATGGAATTCAATTCATCAAGGACTAAGGTGCCTCCATCAGCGATATCAAAAATACCAACCTTATTCTGTGAACCAGTAAAACTTCCCTTTGTAGTTCCGAAAAGAATGCTTTCCCCCAATGTTGAAGGAATGGTGGAGCAATTTTGTACTAAAAAAGGGCTGCTTTTCCTAAAACTATGGTTATGTATTGCTTTTGCCACTAACTCCTTACCTGTTCCAGTTTCTCCATATATCATCACAGGTGAGTTTGTTTGTGCTACCTTTAAAATCTGTTTTTTTACTCTTTTCATCTTTGGGCTATTTTCTATTATATCGTCAATTGTAAAGAACAAATGGTTTTTTATCATATTATTTTCTATGCTATCTTTATCAAGTCCCATAAAATCCTTATCAAAATATCTATCAATTTCTATTGCGCCTATTATTTCATTATTGTATATCAAAGGCAATGTGGTAACCAGTACAGTAACAGTTCTTTCTTTAAAGATATTTAAATGCTGTTTTTCATTTATAATTACTTCATTATTTGTTAAAGCTCTCATGACTGTACTTGTATCCATATCAAGATGTTGATGTAAATTTAATATATGCATACCAATAGGATTTTCTACTATTCTAGCACCTAGACTATTAACGGTCTTATAGTACTGAATATAACCTTCCTTATCTGTTATTAATAGAAAATCAAAATCTTGGAATAACTTTGGAAGCTCCTTTATATTTAATTTAGCCATATTATCACCTCTTGAAATTATTCTAGTCTTCTTTATCTTATCATTACAAACATAATTAGACAATAATTTTTGCATTATTTTGAAAATAGTCACTTGTATGTTATAATAATGAAAATAATAAAGTGGAGTGATGGTTTATGGATGACTGTAGACAAGATTTAATCGACCTATTATCTAATCTCATAAGCATATATAGTCCATATTTTAAAGAGCAAGAGATAATGGAATTTGCTTACAATTGGTTAAAGGATAGAAATATACCTGTGGATTATCATAAGTATTATGAAGGCAAGGTTACAAACTTCAATGGCATAAATTTAGTAGGAAGTATTAAAGGAAGGGAAAAAGGTCCTAAAATTCATCTAAATGGACACTTAGATACAGTTACAATTACAGAAGGATGGACAAAGGATCCACTAAAAGCAACTATTGAAGGAGACAAGCTATATGGATTAGGTGCATTGGATATGAAGAGTGGTTGCACTGCAATAATGATAGCTTTAGAAGCTTTCTTACGCAATGTAGATGATTTCAAAGGTGAAATAGTATACTCCCTTGTATCTGATGAAGAAGGACCTTATGGTTTGGGAACAGATGCCATAATATTGGATGGATTACTTAAAGATATTGATATGTCATTAATTGCAGAGCCAAGTAGTGGTTTTGCCGCTGTTGAATTTCCTTGTATATGTTTAGGTGCGAGAGGAGGATACAACTATAGAGTAAACCTATATGGTAAGGCTAGCCATGCAGCTAATCCTGAATTAGGAATTAATGCAATAGTAGATGCAGCTAAACTAATTACTGAATTGGAGAAGATTCCATTATATGAAGATCCTAAATTAGGCAAAGGTTCTTTAGTTGTGATTGATATCAATGGAGGGGGAGCTGCTGCTAGTACTGCAGAAAAAGCCAGCTTCACAGTATTCAGACATACTGTAAGAGGTGAAGACAAGAATCTTTTAATTGAAGAGGTAAAGACTGCTGCAGCTAAGGCAAATATTAGGAGTAAATATGAAGTTGTATTTAGAGATGCTCCTCATGAAGAAGTAGATGCTTTTCAGCCTTATGTAGTAGATGAAGATAATGAATATACAATAAAACTACAAGAAAGTATTAAAGAGATTACTGGAACTAATGGAAATATTGCATATTTCTCTAGTATTGGAGACTTTAATTACCTTGGGACAAGAGTAGGAGCACCAGCATTTATTTTTGGAACCCATGGCAAAAACTATCATGCTGCTGATGAATGGGTTTCAATTGATAGCTTAGTTAAAACTACTCAAATAATATATGATTTATTAGTAAGATTGTTAAAATAGAATTGCTAAACTAAATTTACCCCGTCAAAGACTAAATCCCAATGATTATTCATTGGGATTTAATATTAATTATTATTTTTCATCAATTCTTATAAAATCACGAGTTTGTAGATACCATCTTAGTTCAGCTTTTACTTCGCCGCCTTCATCAGGGAATTTAAAGCAGGCAGCAGATCCTTTTTTAAATGGTATAAAAACTCCTGAGAGTTCTTGACTCCATATTGAAAGGAAAGGTTGTTGACCTACCATGATGACAGTAGTGCCTGGTTCAATGCCAGAAATAAGTTCTCTAAGTAAACGAACGCTACCTCCAGTTCCAAGGAAATCTAGAATTATTGGGCTTGGAAGAGATAATTCTTCTGATAGTGTCTCAGCAGTTTCTCTTGCTCTTAATTTTGAGCTAGAGTAAATTTGGACTTTATCATGGTTACCAAGCATTGTATCAAATCCTGATATACTTTTCTTTAATAGTGTCTTTCCCCTAATTGAAAGAGACCTTAAATCATCCTCTGAGGCTCTTGATTTATCCTCTGCCATTCCATGTCTGTAGAGTATAAGATGTTTACTCATATGTTATTCTCCTTTTTAAATAAATTTGATATTACAATATTACCCATTTTCAAATAAAAAAACCAAGAAACTAATAAAAAACAGAGAGGCAACATAATACTTTTCTCTATAGATAATTAATATAATGATTTGCGTCAGTAAATGAAATATAATATAATAAGCATATTATATTTAAGTTCATTTCAATGTTATATGAGATCTGAAATGAGTATAGGACGATAAATAAATAGGGATGTGGTTTTATTCATGGAGTTTAATTCAAAGCAGATGAAAAACGCAATACTTTTAATCACTTTTGCAATTGTATTGATGTGGCTATTAGACAATATAGTTGGTATCTGGGGAATAATTTCTGGTTTTTTAGCAATTATAACTCCTTTTATTATTGGGGGTGCCATAGCATTTATCCTCAACAATCCAATGAATTATATTGAGAAAAAATTATTTAAATCTAACTCTCCACTAAGAAAGACCAAGGAAAGCTTTAGAAGACCTTTAAGCTATTTGGTGACACTACTAGTATTTTTAGCTACAATTTTTATAGTACTATTTATTATAGTTCCAGAATTAGCTAGAACAACTAAGGATTTAGCAGTAAAATTACCTACATATTGGAAAACTATGGAGATGTTTATCACAGAAAATTTAAGTGATAACCCATGGATAATGGATTGGATTAATAGTATCAGCTTTGATTGGAATACAATACAAAGTAATATATTTGCTTTCCTCAAGAATAGTGTATTTCTATGGCTAGGATCCACATTTTCAATAGCTTCATCGGTGGTCAGTGGTATAGTTACATTTGCTGTAGGATTTGTATTTTCAATTTACTTGCTATTACAAAAAGAAAGCTTAACAAGACAATGGAAAAAGGTTATTTTAGCTTTATTCCCTAAAAAAGCTGCTGATAGAATATTTTATATAGGAAGATTATCAAACACTACTTTTGCCAACTTTTTATCTGGTCAATTATTAGAAGCAATAATTATTGGAGTACTTTTCTTTGTGGCCATGGTTATATTTAAATTCCCTTATGCCCTAATGATTAGTACAGTTATTGCAGTTACAGCTTTAGTTCCTATCTTTGGTTCTTTTGTTGGATGTTTTATAGGTGTGTTTTTGATTGTAGTTGAGAGTCCAAAGATGGCTTTATTATTCATTATTATGTTTTTAGTGATACAACAAATAGAAGGAAACTTAATATACCCTCATGTAGTAGGAAAGGCCTCTGGGCTTCCATCTATATGGATTCTTGTTGCTGTAACAGTAGGAGGAAGTTTAATGGGAGTACTTGGGATACTATTGTTCATTCCTCTGTTCTCAGTACTATATACAATAGCTTCCGAATATATAAATAATCGATTGAAGGAAAAGGGTATTAAAAGGATTAAGTAGAGAAGGTGAAAATATGGATAAGCAAATAGATATGTTCAGTACAATAAATACTAATAATAAGGTTCCTGATACATGCATTCCCAAGGGAGTGAAGCTAAAGGCTAGACAATTGTGGTGTCCATATTGTTCTAAGCCTGTAATATTCATAAAAGACAAAGAGCGAGGAATTAGGAGATGCTCATATTGTGGTATTAGCGACAGAGATTATAATGTAAAACAAGTAAATAAAAAGTGGCTTTGACCTTCATCTGCTTTAAGATGAAGGTTTTTTAGAAAAAATTTACAAAAAAAGAAGGAATTTGTAAACTTATGTAGAATATATAATATAGATTATATGAAAACTTAGAATAATTTGATAACATTTAGGGATAGGGCTGGTTTAATGTCATATAATGTATTTAAGTTGCACGGACAAAGTTCTAATGGGGGGATAAAATGTTTAAGCTTTATAAGAGAAATAAGAGAGCGGAAGAAGCACCAGTACCTGTAGAATATGAAAAACAGATGGACAAGTACTCTAATGACATGGGGATGTTGAAGAAGAATCAAGAGCATATCGTTGATAGAATGGCTATGAAGATTGATGAGACGGCATTTGCTACGGATAATTTAATACAGATTACATATGATTTAGCCGATCATGTTGATATTCAAATGGATTCTATTAATAGGGTAATAAATGAAATAGGAAATTATTCTGCATTGGCTGAGGAAGTCAATGCTAGTACAGAAAACTCAAAACAAATTGCCGTAGATACCTTGGTTACTGCCTATACAGGAAATGATGCTGTAAGGAATTCCATTAATGCAATGAAAGAAATTGAAAAATCAATGGAGTATGCTAAATCAGTAGTTAATAAACTGAATGAAAAAGCGGAAAATATTAATAAAATGTTAAAGGCTATAAATAGCATTTCATATAATACAAACCTACTTGCTCTAAATGCGTCCATAGAGGCAGCCAGAGCAGGGGAAGCTGGTAAGGGTTTTGCTGTTGTAGCTAATGAAGTAAAGAAACTAGCTGAAAACAGTACGGATTCAGCAAATCAAATTGCTACAATTATTAAGGAAATGAATGAGGAAATAGACAATACCATAGAAGCAATGGACAAAAGCATGGATAAAGTTAATGAGGGTACTGAAATCGCTAACAATACTATGGTGGTTTTTAATGAAATAATTTCTTCTATAAATACTACTACAACTGTTACTGAAGAAATAAACAATGCTGTATCTAAGCAGACACAAAGTCTAGAGAATGTAATTAATTGTACTATGGATATGACTGAAAATTCCAAGAAGGTTACTTTCCTTGTAGATATTGCATCTATGAATACTCAATATGCAAAAACCTCCTTAAACACTTTATCACAGGTATCTAATGATTTAAGTAGAATATCAGGGAGTATGTTAAAAGAATTGGTTACAGATGTTGTTGATAAGGAATCTATCATAAACACATCTTTGAATTCCATGCCTCTGGAATTTGATCCTCAGCTAGCTAATGATCAGGAGAGTGCCCAGTTGTTATTTAATATTTATGGTTCTCTTTTATATATTGGTTCAACAGGGGAAATATCCCCAGGGGTAGCAAAAAGCTGGCATGTAGAGGATGATGGTGTTACTTGGATATTTAGCTTAAGGCGTGGTGCTAAGTTCCATAATGGCAGGGAAATAACTGCTGCAGATGTGAAGTACTCCTATGAAAGAATGATGAGTCCTGCATTAAAGTCTCCTAATACTTGGTTCTTAGAGCATATTCAAGGTGCTGAGGATTATGTAAGGGGCAAGGCAAGGGAAATTACAGGGGTAAAAGTTCTTGATAATTATAGGGTAGCTATTAAGTTAATTAGTCCTTATAGTGGATTTTTATTAAATTTAGGTCAATTCAGTGCTAGTATATTAGCCAAGGAAGATTTTGAAAAGGGTAAATTGACTGGTTGTGGACCATATATCTTAGATGAAACTACTAATGAATATTGCGTACTAAAATCTTTTAAGAATTATTACGGGGGAGCAGCTTATCAAGATAAGGTTATTGTCAACTATAGGAATGATGATATAGCTCAAGGGCTTATTGATGGCATATATGATTTTGCAAATATTAATAACAAAGAAAGTCTTGTAAAGATTAAGAGGACACCAGATATTAATATTGATTTAAAGGATTTAATGGGGACTTATTATGTTGGCTTCAATTTAGAGGGAAATTCCATATTTGCTAAGAGTAAGGAGTCGAGACGAGCTCTAAACATGGCTATAAACAAGAAGAGAATAATTGATGACATATTAGGTGGTCTAGGAGAGGAAGCTAATGGACCTATTCCTCCAAGCATTGTAGATAATGGATATCTGCCAAGTATTTCATATAATGTTTCCGCTGCAAAGGATATCTTAAATAAAGAAGGAATTAATAAAAATGCTTCTTCAATAAAAGTAGTAATTAGAGATGAACCTAATACTGCCTTGTTCTATAGAATAAGTGAATATATAATAAAAGATCTGGAGGATTTGGGTCTAAAGACTGAAGTAAAAGCTATATCACCTAAGGATTATCTAAGACCTGAAACTATAGCTAAATGTGATTTATTCATTGGTAGATGGATAGCTGATACAGGAGATCCAGATAATTATCTTCAACCCTTGTTCAATTATAATAATCAAACGAACTTTACAAGATATAATAATCCTAAGGTAATTGAGTTAATGGACAAAGCAAAGGAAATAATTAATCCTAATAAGAAAATAGGAATATACAAAGATATTCAAAAGCTTATAGTAGATGATTATCCATGGGTATTTATTTATCATCCTAAGATAGCATTTGCCTCAAAGAAAAATGTGGCTGGTGTAAGGGTTAGTCCTCTAGGAATAACTAATTTTGAAAATATTTTAGTAGAATCAAATAAATAATTATAAAAGGCACTCTATTATGAGTGTCTTTTGTTATAATAAAGGAATGAGGAAATAGTTTTATCTACATATTTATTTAAAGGATGAGAATATGAAAAATATTATAAAAGTATCTGTTAGAAATTTAGTTGAATTTGTCTGTAGGTCAGGAGATATTGATAATAGTTTTATGTCCATGTCAAGAGCTTTAGATGGAACCCTAGCTCATCAAAAGGTACAAAAATCCTATGGCCATGAATATAAGGCAGAGTATACATTGAAGCATGAAGTATACTATGAAAATTTTATCATAGAGCTACAAGGTCGTGCAGATGGAATATTTATGTATCCTGATGAGATTATAATTGATGAGATAAAAAGTACCACTAAAGATTTGGAGGATATAGAGGAAGACTATAATGAGCTACATTGGGCTCAAGCGAAATGCTACGGATATATGTATTCTATCCAAAACAATTTAGAATATATAGATATTCAATTAACATATTTTCATATAGAATCTGAGGAAAAGAAAATATTTAGAAGGAAATATACTTTGAAAGAGTTGGAAGAGTTTTTCTTTTTCTTGACGGATAAATATATTGAATGGGCTAGTGTTACATTTTATTGGGGTGAGACTAGAGATAAATCCATAAAAGATTTATCATTTCCCTTTACTAGTTACAGAAAAGGCCAGAGAGAGCTGGCAGTAGCTGCATATAAGACTATAGAAGAAGGGAAAAAACTATTTGCCCAAGCACCTACTGGAATTGGAAAGACCATGTCTACACTATTTCCCTCCATTAAGTCCATTGGAGAGGGTATAGCTTCAAAGATATTTTATTTAACTGCAAAGACCATAACAAGGGAAGTACCTATTTCCTCTATGGAAATGCTACTGAGTAAAGGTCTAAGGGCTAAGACTATAGTAATTACTGCTAAGGATAAAATCTGTTTAAATGATGAAGTAAAATGTAATCCTAGGGATTGTGAATATGCAAAGGGTCATTATGATAGAGTTAATGCAGCTATAATGGATATTTTTGAAAATGAGGATTTGATTACTAGGGATCTGGCTATTTTATATGCTAAAAAGCATAATGTTTGCCCCTTTGAATTCATATTAGATGTCAGTCTATGGGCAGATGTGATTATATGTGACTATAATTATGTATTTGATCCCCAAGTATATTTGAAAAGGTTTTTTGGAGAGGATAAGGATGATTATGTTTTTTTAATAGATGAAGCACACAATTTAGTAGATAGATCAAGAGAGATGTTTTCAGCTGAATTGAACAAGAGCTCTTTTCTTGATCTTAGAGATATATTTAAGGAAGAGTATCCTCCTATATACAAGAGTATGAACAAATGTAATAGCTTAATGAATAAGTTGAGAAAGGATTTGGAAATAGATGGAGAATATTATCAAAGGGAAGAAATAGATGAACTATATTATCCAATTAAGAAGCTTATGACAGTAATGGATCCATGGCTTATTGAGGAGAAAAATCATGAGGAATATGAGAAAGTTCTTGAATTATACTTTAACCTTATTAGCTTCATAAAGATTTCAGATTTCTATGATGAACATTTTGTAACTTACATCAAGGAAGAGTCCAGGGGTTTAGTACTGAAACTATATTGTGTAGATTCCTCTAGTTTGCTTTCACATGCCATGAGTAGAGGGAGAAGCTCTATACTCTTTTCCGCTACCTTAACTCCCTTGGAATACCATATGGACCTACTGGGAGGAAAAGAAGGGGATTACAATATCAAACTTAGTTCACCTTTCCCTAGGGACAATCTTTGCCTAACAGTGGCAAATCAAGTATCTACAAAGTACAAGGATAGAGAGAGAACCTATATAGATATTGTGAAATATATAGAGACTTTTATTTCAGCTAAGAAGGGTAATTATTTTGTATTCTTTCCATCCTATGTCTATATGACTAAGGTATATGAACTAATCACAGATAGAAATGAAGACTTGAATATAATCATTCAAGATAGTAAAATGAGTGAAGTAGAAAGGGAAGAATTTTTATTGAAATTTAATGAAGATAATATTTTAGCCTTTGCAGTAATGGGTGGAATATTCTCTGAAGGCATTGATTTAACGGGAGAGAAACTAATTGGAGCCATAGTAGTAGGTGTAGGGCTTCCACTTATTTGCTTTGAAAGAAATATAATCAAAGACTATTTTGACCACAATATAGGGGAAGGCTATGAGTATGCCTATGTATTCCCTGGGATGAATAAGGTACTCCAGGCGGCAGGGAGAGTAATCAGATCTCCTGAGGATAGGGGAGCTATTTTGCTAATAGATGATAGATATGGAACTAAAAGATATAAATCCCTTTTCCCTAATGAATGGCAAGGGTATAAAAATACTAGAAATAATACAGATATGAAGAAAATCCTAGACAAATTCTGGGACAGAGGGACAGGAGTACTGTCCCACAGATAAACATAAGGAGTGGAATAATGGTAAAGAAAAATGAATTAATAGAATTTGAGATAAAGGAAGTAGCTTTTCCAAATAAGGGCAAGGCTTTATATGGAGAGCATAATATTAGGTTTAAAGGTGGAATAGAAGGACAAAAGGTAGAGGCTAGGGTAAGTCGAAAAAGGAAAGGTATTATAGAGTCTAAAATAGTAAATGTACTAGAAAAGTCTCCTATGGAAACAGAAGTAGGATGCCCTCACTTTGGCATTTGTGGTGGCTGTACTTATCAAACTCTATCCTACGAAAATGAACTTATATTAAAAGAAAAACAAGTTAGGGATTTATTTGAGCAAGAAGAATTGGAGATAAACTTCCTAGGAATAGAAAAAAGCCCAATAGTTGAAGGATATAGAAATAAAATGGAATATACCTTTGGTGATGAAGAAAAGGATGGTCCATTGGCACTGGGACTTCATCGTAAGGGTAGATTCTATGAAATAGCAAATGTTGAAGAGTGTAATATAGTAGATAAGGATTTTACTACTATACTTGCAACTGTTCTCAATTATTTTAAGGAACTAAAGACCTCTTTTTACAACAAAAGATCTCATACAGGTTTTCTAAGGCATTTAGTTGTAAGAAAGGCCATATCTACTGGAGAAATCCTAGTCAACCTAGTAACATCAAGTCAAGAAGAACTAAATAAAGAAAACTTCCTCACAAACATTAGGGACGGTTCTCTTTGTTTGCAAGGGAAAATAGTTGGAGTACTTCATACTACTAATGATAGCCTTTCCGATGTAGTAAAGGCAGATAAACTAGATTTGCTTTATGGCAGAGATTATATTGTTGAAGAAATGCTTGGACTTAGATTTAATATATCACCATTTTCTTTCTTCCAAACTAATACCCTAGGCGCTGAAAAGCTATATACCATGGTAAGAGATTTTGCAGGGGATATAGATGATAAACTAGTATTTGACTTGTATTCAGGCACAGGTACAATAGCTCAAATAATGGCACCTGTGGCTAAGAAGGTAATAGGTATTGAAATAGTAGGGGAAGCAGTGGATAAGGCTCATGAAAATGCTAAGCTAAATAATCTAGATAATGTAGAATTCATAGCAGGAGATGTACTAAAAGCCGTAGATGATTTAAATGAAAAACCAGACTTAATTGTTATAGATCCACCAAGAGACGGTATCCACCCAAAGGCAATAAATAAAATAATAGACTTCAACCCAGAGACTTTTGTATATGTAAGCTGCAACCCTGTCACTTTAGTAAGGGATTTGAAGGTATTTATTGAAAGGGGATATAAGATAGAGAAGGTAAAATGCATGGATCAATTTCCAAGGACACCACATGTGGAGACGGTAACACTGCTTACAAGGAGTGAAGCGAGTTGTAAGTAGATGTATGTTTTATGCAAAGATTCTCAATAAATTTGAGATAACTTTGTTTCTCCATAAGTATTTATGATAATTAGATGAAAAACTTATTGATAAATCATTGAATTATAATCTTAAACGTACTATACTTTAATTGTAAAAAACAAACATGAGGTGATTAGTTAAAATGATCATATAATCTTATCCAGTTTTTAGAAGTTAAGGTAGTATAGGTAAGGATCACATATCTTTTAATCTTTAGGATATGTTAGTTGGTGTTGCTTAAAACTACTATAAGTTTTGGATAGGATTATAATAGTGTCAATTTAACTAGAATTTATATAGTATTAATTAACTATTTCTATTTTGGAGTAGTTTTTGATACTAAATTTCTATGATTATACTTATAACCTTTCCAGGACTTTTAGTTGGGAAAGGTTTTTTGTTTTTAAATGAAAGGATGATAACGCAAGTATTATAGCTTAATGGGGGTATATAAATGACAATAAAGTTTAGAAATTATTCAAAACAACCAGGTATCACAGAAGATTATCATAAGGTAAGGGCATTCTTTATAAAATTGGGGTATGCGGAATTTGAATACACCAGGTGGGATTGGATGGCAACCCATAGAAGTCTGGATAAATCTGCTGTAGGCAGAATTGGGCTATGGGAGGATGAAGGAGAAGTTGTTGGGATTGCAACTTTTGATACTCAACCGGGGATCGCATTCTGTTTAACTTTACCGGAATATACATTCTTGAAAAAGGAGATATTGCTGTATGCTAAGGATAATCTATCAATGGATGGGAAATTTGGTGTCATTATAAGTGATACTGACTTGAAATTTCAGGAAATTGCAGTCGGACTTGGATTTGTTGCTACACAAGATAAAGATTTCGATTCATTTTTCTATTTGGATAAAACATCTACATCGTATGATTTGCCTGAGGGCTTCCATATAACTACAATGAATGAAACCTTTGACCTATATCAATATAGGCGCGTTTTATGGAAGGGATTTAATCATGAGCTGAATGGGAAGGGAGAATTAAAGTTTTCTGAAGAAGAAGAGCATGAAGCAAGGCAATCGATGATCCGACCAAATGTAGATTTAAATCTAAAGGTGGCTGTCGTTGCACCAGATGGTAATTTCGTTTCTTATTGTGGGATGTGGTATGATATAGATGCAGGATTTGCTGTAGTTGAGCCTGTGGCTACTGATCCAGATTATCGTAAGATGGGTTTGGGAAAGGCAGCAGTATTGGAAGGCATACGTCGTGTCGGAGAACTTGGAGCTAGAAAGGCTATGGTAGGGTCGAAGCAGCAGTTCTACTATAGTATTGGATTTCGTCCATTTTCGACGGTTACTTTATGGGAAGAAAAACAGAAAGATTAGTATACATTAACCTCTTTTGCTGAGAGGAGTAAAATTGATGAACGATATAGTAATTTAGATATTAATTTTGAATATAAAAGTGAGATACAAACTATAAATCCTGTTAACTAATAGGTAATAATGACATTGTATTGGTTGATTGTGGTTATCCAAATTTTTTAGGTTTAATAGAAGTTGAAATGAAATCAAAGGGTATAGATATTGGCTCATTAACTAAGCTATTGATTACACATCATGATAATGACCATATGGGAGCTTTATATGAAATTAAGGAAAAGCACCCACATATTAAAGTGGTTTCAAGTGAGATAGAGAGTGAGTATGTTTCTGGTAAAAAGAAATCACTTAGACTGTTGCAAGCAGAGGAAATGCTTAAGTTCATGCCAGAAGAACAGAAACAATTCGGGATTGAATTCTGTGAAACTTTAAGGAAATTTAAACCTGTCAATGTAGATATAACAGTTAAGGATGGAGATTATTTTGACTGGGCAGGAGGCTGTCAGGTGATATCGACTCCTGGTCATATGCCAGGACATATTTCCCTATTTTTACCGGAGACTAATTCAATTGTAACGGGAGATGCGGCTGTTATGGAGAATCGGGAATTAATAATTGCAAACCCACCATTTACACTTGACTTAAATATAGCTGAAGATTCACTAGAAAGAATTAAATCTATGAATGCAGATAATTATTATTGTTATCATGGAGGAAAATTAGTTAGATTCGAAAATAGATAATATAATTCTAACTGCATAAGGACTTTGAACAAATTGAATCTCACTCCTAGAAAAATAAAAAATTATTAAAGAGATATATTCAAAGCTGAAATAAACAGATATTAATGACAGGATCAGACTAGATAATTTTGATAATGATAGGGGTCTATGAAATATTATCGTACTCTCAAGGCATGTGGAAGTTGGTGAGATAGGTGCAGACTACTCTTTCTGCCTAGTAGGGAATAGGTTCCAGAAACAAAAGAAAGGGGGATGACATTATAACAATCGAAAATGATAGCGGGTTTTTATTAAAAGATTTGATGAGTTTGATGGTACCAATAGAAGGTGGGGTTGTTGAATTACATGATTATATTAATCTGAATAAATGGACTAGTTCAGATTACACTTTATCAGACCCTGGAAGGGGAAGTGATAGAAAGGTTATTACATGGACGGAAACTATTGAACCTTTTTATGTAATGAAATATCCAGTAACACAGCATTTCTATAATTTTGTAATGCATTATGAAGTAGTAGAACAGAGTGTAAGTAACCTACCAATAACAGAAGTTTCGTGGTTAGATTCGATTATTTTTTGTAATGCATTGTCTAGAATGCTTGGCAGGACTGAATGCTACACAGTTACAGATGAAAGTGAGGACATTATATATCACAATCAGGCGAGTGGTTTTCGATTATTATCAGATGCTGAATGGCAGTATGTGCGTAAGGCGGGAACCAAGGGATATAGGTATGATAAGATTGATAAGATTGCATGGTATCAGAACAACTCTAATGGGGTAGCTCATGAAGTCGGGAAACTGCTTCCTAATCCATGGGGTGTTTATGATATGATTGGTAATGTTTGGGAGTGGTGTTGGGACTTGTATGATCCGGAACGATACGGTGATTATAGAGTCTTTCGAGGAGGTAGCTGGGCTGAAGTTGAAAACAATTGTGGTTCCACGATTAGAAGAAAAAGCATGCCTGATTTTAAAATTGATGATCTTGGTTTTAGAATAGCGTTTACGATCTTTAATTAAATCAAAATGTTAATCCTCCCCAAGGAGCTAGTGGGTCTTAATGACATCTTTATTGTCATCCCAAGGCATGTTGAAGTTGTAACCCTGCTTACGAGGAATGTGTCCTAATTGTCCTAATAAAAAATAGTTTTAACTCCACCAGTTTTCACCAATAAAAATCATAAAATTAAACAACTTATGTCCCGATAAATTCACTTATAAAGTGAGTATGTAGGGGACATTAATCAATTATTCCATCCTTCATTTTATATCAATCTTATTTATTGTTTTCCTAGTTTCTTAACCCTTCTTCCTGAATTTTTACTTCCGTTTCGTTAAGACTTTATTCAAATTTCTGGCGAAGGTATGCGGGGTGTGAATCGTCAAAACATTATCACATTATTGCGTCTAATTATGAGCCCCACGGTTTCCCAAAAAAATAGGTACTTTGTATCAATTGTCAATAAAAGGGGAAAAATGCCGTAATTCAAGCAAATTTATGTTATAATAAAACTATTAAAATAAGACATAAAGAAAGGGGTAAGAATCTATGAAGAATATGAAAAGAATGTTAACATTAGTATTAACTTTTTCCATGGTAGTTGCATCACCATTATTCAGTTTTGCAAAAAGTGAAAAAGATATCATTGAAACTAAGGAATCTATTAAAGTTAAAGTAGAAAATGAAAATAATAACAGAAACAAAAATAAGAACGAGAATAAAGGACCAAAGCAAAAAGAATTAAGGGAAGAAGATTTGGAATACCAATTAGAATTAGAGGAAGAACTAGAAGAGACGGAAACTGGAGAATTAAAAGGCGGAGAAAATAATAAGGAATGGAAAGAATTAAGAGATAAAGTTAAGGAAGAAAAGAAATCCCTTAAGGCAAAAGATAAGGAATTAAAAGCACAAATAAAAGAGGCTACATTTAATGGAGATAATGAATTGGCAGAACAATTGCAATCTCAAAAGGATGGGTTAAAGGAAACTAGAAAAGGGTTGCAACGCGAAATGGTAGAAATAACAAGAAATAAATATACCGCTGAAGAACTGGAAGAGATTCGCAAAAAAACTGGGGAGTTAGAAAAAGAGGATGAAGGAATAGAAGTAATACCAGTAGAAAATATTATTATTGATATTAAGAATGGAGATATCACATTTAGTGCCCCTCCAATTATAAAGGATGGCAAGACTTTAGTTCCAGTGAGGGATTTAGCAGAAGGTTTTGGTGCTACAGTAGAATGGGTATCAGAAGAGCAAAAAATAACTATCTCAACTGATGATATAGAAATAATTTTGCAAATAGATAGTAATATAGCACTGATAAATGGACAGGAAGTTGAAGTAGATGCAGTATCTACTTTATACAATGGAAGTACTTATGTACCTTTAAGATTTATTGCTGAAAGTTTTGGACTAGAAGTGTATTATGATTCTGAGACAGGTATAATAGAACTATATGACAAACAAGAAAATATAGAAGATCCTGTAGATGATGCTAAAGATGAAGAAATTATTGAATTAGATAATTAAAATGTAAGGTCAAAAGGACAAGTCCTTTTGACCTTCTTGTAATTGTTCAAATAATCTTGTACGTGGATCTGTCTTTTATACTTCTAAAGGAAAGTTTTAGGAACTTCTACAAATTATTTTAAAAAGGGTTTTTAAGTTTTTATACAATTTTCTGGTTTTGCAGGTTTACAGGTGTTTTCAGCTTCAATGAGTTGTATGAAGTGGATAAATCGCAGTATTAAATTCAATGCGTGCACTGAAAAAAATAGCATTCAATAGCCACTCAGATTTAACCCTCGATATACGTTTATGTGAACATATATCGAGGGATTTTTATGTACAAAGATAGAAAACATTATAAATTTTCAAGGTGGAAAAATTACAAGTGGAGATACTTCGAAAATCAATCCATCTAGAATTGCTAATCACCTTCATTAGACGGCTTGACTATGTGAACTGAAGCACTTAACTCCAATGGAAAAGATAACAGCCATGATCATCCCAGTAGGAGAAATGACTAGGTAACTGCAAAGTGGAATAACCAAAATATTGTTTTACAAGGCTATTATATTCTTTAATAGACTCTGCTACCAAGGGGGTACCATCTACTTACAACATCATTATTGTCTCCACAAGGCATGTTGAAGTCGCAACACGGATTGTGAAGGAGTGAAACGACTGAAGAAGTCGATGTACGTCTCATGTCAGAATGCCCAAGAAAATGAGCATAGTGAAATTTGATTGGGAACATTCTAGGTTGGAGACAGTAGTATTGATGTCAAGGGTGGGTAAATAGAAGAACTGAAAAATCTTATAAATAAAGGGTTACCAGACAATTTGTTTTTCTTGCAGCTGTTCTGCCAGAGCTACATGTGTTAAGGAACCCTTGTTTTTATTGTTTAGGAGAATCCAAACTTATATTCCAAATAAAAAATTAAGATTATTGTCAATTAAAGATAACATAGTATGTTATCTTTAATTGATTGATTAATGAAAAAAACATAATATAATGAGTATAAGGATGTGAAAAGTATGATAAATGTGAATCTAAAAGAATTACGAAAAATTCATAGATATACACAAGAAGAAGTTGCTGAAAAGTTAAGTGTATCAAGACAAGCGGTTGCAAAATGGGAAAGTGGTGAAACTGTACCTGATATCAATAATTGCATTGCGTTGGCAGAATTGTATGGAGTTTCCTTGGATGACCTAGTAAATCATTCGAAAGAGAGAAATGGAATAGGTATTCAGTCTGAAGGAAAACATGCATTTGGAACAGTAAAGGTTGGAGAAAGGGGACAAATTGTAATTCCTAAAAAAGCTAGAGAGATATTTAATATTTGTCCTGGAGATAGCTTGTTGGTTCTAGGTGATGAGGCTCAGGGAATTGCCTTAGTAAAGCACGATAAATTCATGCATTTTATAGAAGCAGTTTATAATGCTAAAGAAAGCAAGGAGTAGAAGATATAATTAATATAGGATGAATTAAGGTGATAATAGATTTTGAATTACATGATTTAATGGGGAGAGACATATAAAGAAGAAAAGGAAAATAGTATTAGGTGGGATTCTAGCGTTTATACTATTTTTGGTAGGAACTTATTTTTATACCAGTATTACTTATATTGAGAAACCGCTAAAAAAAGTGTACAATACTGGATTTGCTGAAAAGCAAATAGAGCTAAAGGATGGTACAATATTAAATTATGGGGTAGGTCCAAGCAATGGAAAAACACCGCTTCTACTAATTCATGGTCAAGGTATGTCTTGGGAGGATTATGCAAAAGTATTACCTGAATTATCAAAGCATTTCCATGTATACGCTGTCGATTGTCACGGACATGGAGAATCTGATATGAATTCTGAGAAGTATTCAGCAAAAGAAATGGCAAAAGATTTTATAGAATTTATTGATGTAGAGATAGGGCAAAGGACAGTAGTTTCTGGTCATTCTTCAGGTGGAATGATTGCTGCGTGGATTGCTGCATATTCGCCAGAACATGTATTGGGGACAGTTATTGAAGACTCACCTTTTTTCTCAACTGAACCAGATAGACGAGAAAAAACATATGTATGGGTATATGGTTTTCAATTATATGAAGACTTTAAAAATCAAGATAGAGAGAAGGATTATTTTAAGTATAGTTTAGAAAGAAGTTATTGGAAAAACATGTTTGGGGATTTTCTTTGGAACAAGTTTTCTAAAGATGCAGTAGCCTATCATGAAAAACATCCGAATGAACCCGTACATTTAAAGTATTTACCTCCACAGATAAATAGAATGTTTGAAGCAGCAACTTACCCATATGATTTCAAATTTGGAGAAACATTTTATGATAATACATGGTTTGAAGACTATAACCAAGTAGAAGTGTTATCAAAAATAAAAAGCCCTACAGTATTCATAAAAGCTGCAACAAGTTACGATGGAGATTTATTAGTAGCAGCATTATCAGATGAAGATGCGGACCATGTGGTTGAATTGTTGGAAAATGGAAAAAGAATTGATGTGGATTCTCCTGGGCACGATATACATTACGATAAACCTGAAGAATTTATTGAGATTATGATTGAGTTCTTAGATGAAGTTCAATAATGATATAATAGTGGGTACAGGGAGGGAGAAGCATCCATAAATTAATAAAACGCTTATTCAGAGGGGGATGAGAGTAATGTTTACAATGTCAGCAGTGGAGCTTGCAGATGCGATACGGAACAAACGTCTCGGGGTAGAAGAACTTACAAGGGCATATATTGAACGAATAGAGAAATTTGATGGGGCTGATGGTCTGAATACGGTAGCAGAATTAAATGAGAATGCTATAGTTCAGGCTAAGAAAATGGATTCCTTGAAAACAGACCGTAATGTAGCTATGTTTGGGTTACCAGTACTAATTAAGGATAACATTGATGTTTCTGGATTACAAACTACTGCTGGTAGCCTTGCTCTCTCAAACAACATTGCTGAAAAAGATGCTCATGTTGTTATGAATTTACGTCGTAACGGAGCTTTAATATTGGGGAAAACCAATATGACTGAATTTGCAAACTATACAGGTAATAATATGCCTGGTGGATATAGCTCACATGGAGGTCAAGTTAAAAATGCATATGATTGTGCAAAAAACCCTGGTGGATCGAGTTCTGGTTCGGCTGTTGCAATGTCAGCGGGATTATGTTCTGCTGCGATTGGTACTGACACATCCTTCTCCATTGTTGGCTGTGTCACGGAAAATGGCGTAACTGGACTTAAGCCAGCTCATGGTTCTTTGTCTTCAGATGGAATTATACCAATTGCTAGAACCCTCGACAGCGCGGGTCCTATTACCCGTGACCTAAGTGACGCTCTGCTTGTATATTCTAGTATGAGAGATGAAGCACTGCAGCCGGTTGAACCTATGCCACCGGAAAAAATACACCTTGCTATAAATATTTTCAATCGAGAGCAGGTTTCCGAAGCTCAGCTTGCAAGGTATGATACTGTGCTTAATGCGTTAAAGGCAGATCATGTACAGATCACAGAGGTCACTCATGCTCATACAAAATATCAGCGTGATATTATGCGATATGAATTTCGACATGATCTTGAAGCGTACTTATCCTGTTCTAGTGCCCATCATCGGACTCTCGAGGAAATAGTTAACTATTATGAAAAAAATCCGGATCAAATGATGAAATACGGTAATACATATCTGCGTGAAGCATTGCACGGGGCTTCAGGAAAGCTTGATGATATTACATATATAGAGGCTCTAGCTGAGCGCAATAGGCTGCGAACTCAGATATTTGAGAGTTTATGTGGATATGATGCCTGGTTGATGACTGGACCTACTAACATCATGCATTTTATTGGGTTGCCATCATTAGCTTTAAGGCTATGTATGGCAGAGGATGATACACCACGGGGTATGATATTATACGGAGCAGACGAACGGCGACTTTTTGCAGCTGCATTGACTATCGAACGGTATTGTGCGCCTATTACTATGCCAAAGCTCTAAGTTCTAAAAAAACTATCCTTATGCAAAGTACATTAGCCTATAAAGATAAAATAGATGACTTGAAGAAAATTATTGGCTATTAGATTGATAGGATATTAGTACAATAAGAATTTTAAAAATGAAATTTGACACCAAGGGGATAATGTCAATCTATGACATCTTTTTTATCGATTCAAGGCATGTTGAAGTCGTAACACGGATTGTGAAGAAGTGAAACAACTGAAGAATTCGATGTACATCTAATGCCAGGAATGCCCAAGAAGAGGAGATGAGGTTATGAATGCTATAACTATAGAGGAATGCAATGATTCATCTTGTGATCCAGACATATCCTAGGATGCATATATAAAAGATAACTGCAGTAAGATGTAAAAATCTTAGTGTAGTTTTTATATAATCCCAAGGCTATATAATTCTATATATATTATATCATATTTGTATACTTAGAATTAGATAAATATTAGGATAGATAGTTAATTGAATGGCAAATTTAAAGAAGTTATGAGATAAGTCAGAAAACTAGCAATGACTTTTAGTAGCTCGTGTGATACAATATATTAAATTAAATTATATGAAGTAATAGAATTAAAGTGATGATAAATCCATAGCCGGTATGTATTCTTGCTATGGATTTATATAGATACAGATCTAAAGATCTATTTTAAGGAGGATTGTAAAATGGATAAATTATGGATATGGACTTCTATTAAATAGCGATAGAAGGCATATGAGCAGCCTCCTTCTATTGCTATAAAAAGAATAGGAGGCTAAAATGAATAGAATATCCTTATGAATAAATAATGAAGGATATTGTTGGAATTATTAGCTCCCTAAATTATTTTGGTTGCTCCAATTTAATCATGGGAGGAAAAATTATGAGTGAAGTAATAAAAGCAAAGAATATTTATCTTGAATATAATGGTAGAGAAATTTTAGACATATCTGAGCTTACAGTATATGAAGGAGAAAGGATTGGATTAGTAGGTAATAATGGATCTGGAAAGACATCTTTGCTAAATATCTTGTCTGGGAATATGAAACCTGGTGGGTATCAAGTTGCACATAATGGTAATGTAGTTTTAATACCTCAGATTCTACCAAAACAGAATACTGATATTAATAAATTTGATTATTGGACTTCTATTTGGCAGATTAATTATAAGAGCTATGATTATATGAGTGGTGGAGAGCAAACAAGATATAGGATTTCTCAAGCTTTTGCAGAAAATGCAGTATGTATTCTTGCAGATGAACCTACTTCTCATCTAGACAAAAATGGAGTAGAACTATTAATTCAACAATTAGAGTATTTTCCAGGAGCGTTAATAATAATAAGCCATGACCGCTATTTTCTAGATTCTATGGTTCATAAGATTTGGGAAATAAAAAATCATGATATAAAAGAGTATTATGGTAACTACTCTGATTATATAGAACTGAAGAGATGTGAAAGAGAACAACATAAAAAAGAATACCAAATCTATATTGATGAAAAACAGAGGCTTGAACAAGCCGCTGAGTTTAAGAAAAAACAGGCTAATAATCTTGATTCTAAGCAGATTGGGAAACCACCAAAAAACAATACTCAACAAGCAGGGAAAAATAGTACACAGAGGCCTACAGGTAGTAAAGTAAAAAGCGTGAATAAAACTGCAAAAAGTATTGAACAGAGACTTGAAAACTTAGAAGAAATAACTCCACCTACAATGGAAACTAGGGTAATATTTAGACAAAGTAAGGCTATTAAACTATATAATGATTATCCTATTATGGGAGATAATATCAATAAAAAACTAGGAGAACATCATTTGTTTGAGGATACATCTATCATTATTCCATTAGCAAAAAAAATTGCAATAATTGGTGACAATGGTGTAGGAAAAACAACTCTTTTACGGATGATACTTTCAGGTGATGAAGCTTTCACAATAGCCCAAAAAGCACAGATTGGATATTTTGAGCAACAAAATTATGTATCAGATAGTAAAGAAACCTTATTAGAATTTTTACTAGAAGATTCCGATTATAAGCCAAATGAATTAATAGCAATGTTAGTTCAGATGGGTTTTGGAAAAGATGACATCAGAAAATCACTATTTCAATTAAGTGGAGGAGAGTTAACTAAGCTAATGTTGTTAAAAATACTATCTGGGGAGTATAATATACTTATGATGGATGAACCTTCTACTTTTCTAGATACTTATGCTGTAAATGCATTAGAAACAATGATGAAGGAATATAAGGGCACAATCCTATTTGTAACCCATGATAAGACCTTAGTTAATAATGTTGCAGATATAATTTATGAAATAAAGGATAGAAAGATAAATAGAATTAAGGGTTAATCGCAATATAAATGCATCCAGATGTAAAAGTCTAGATGCATTTATTATATATAAACCCAGAACAAATCAATGGAATTTAATCAATTGTACTAAGACAATAAGATAGCACACAAGTTGCGATGAACAAAGCATTCAAAATATAAATATCTTTTGAAGGGTTTGTTGATTACAATTTAAAATAATTGTAATTTTTAAAGTATGGCCAAATAATATCAAAAAAACTAGATGTGTTCCTGATTTATTCTGCCTTCAAAGATGCAAATTATAGCTTTTATCAGAAATTTATCTTGCCTTCAAGGGGGTAATATCAGTTTGCGACATCTTTATTGACCTCTCAAGGCATAATGAAGTCGATGTACATCTCATGTCAGGAATGCCCAAGAAGACAAGCGTCGAGAAGGCTGATTGGGAACATATCCATAGAAAAACATGAGGACTATGACATGGCGAGATTGATTGTATTTGAAGATATGTAAAATATGGAAATATAAGTTTATTTGATAAAGCCTATATGGTACAATGATTATAACTAAAAATGATGAAAACTAAAGTCTGATATTAGTCATACAGAACTATAATCTACCCAAATAATGGAGGTTAATTATGAAAAAATATATTATTACAACTGAAAGTGGTTCAGATCTATCTAAAGAAATAATCGATCGCTATAATATACAAGTCATTCCGATGCATGTAACAATGGAAGATCAAACATATCCTGATGGTAGTTTTGATGTTCAGAAAGTTTTTGATTATTATGAAGAAACAGGAAATCTACCTAAAACATCTGGTTCTACACCTCAAGATAATGCTGAGGTTTTCAAACAAGTTTTTGCCAAACATCCAGATGCATATATAATCCACATTGCATATTCTTCAGTAACAACTGTTTCCTTCAATTCAGCAAATATTGCAGCTCAAGATTATAAAAATGTCTACCTTGTAGACTCCAAGCATGTATCTATCGGAGCAGCTGCTATTGTTAAAGCAACCGCTCAATTTATTGAAGATAATCCTAATACAAGTCCTGAAGCAATTATTGCTTTTGTCGAAGATATTAGAGAACGCACCCATATGGTTTTTCTACCTAAAACACTTCTTTATCTAAAGGCTGGTGGTCGTGTCTCAAATCTAGCTTTTTATGGGGCAAGTTTGTTGAAGATTCATCCGTCGATTATATTAGAAAATGGATACTTGGTCTCTGGGGGAAAATTCCGTGGATCCTTTGATAGCTGCTTAAAAAAGATGATTAATGTTTTTTTTAAAAGCTATAACATTGACCCTGATACTGTTATGGTAGTAGGTGCTCCGGGTGTCGAAGACAATCAGAAAGAGATGATTTACGATCTGCTAAGAGAAAACGGTATTCAAAAAGCTAGATGGATGGAAGCGGGTTCAGTGATTTCCAGTCATGGAGGACCAGGAGCAATTGGCATCACAGGGGTTGAAAAAATTGCTGATTAAATGATGTAATAATTATGGGAGGCGAAGTCTACGGTCAACTTATGATCCATAGGCTTCACCTCTTTTTTATTTCAAATTAAAATCTAAAGGATTTAGAACAATGTCAAAACTATTTATGTATGGCTATTTAATTTTAAATGAGACCTTTCTCACAAAATAAATAAAATAGAATTTATGGCCATCGCAAGGGTCTTTTCTGCCGATTTATCTAGTGACAATCATGGATTGAAATAAATACTTTTTCGTTGTATACTACCATTAGCATGATTGGAATAAAATACCATATGGTCGGAAGTGGGATTCAATAATTAAAAACTATTTTAGTAGAAAGGGGAAAAAAGTGAAAACATTATTTGATTTGAGAGAGAAAGCAGATAGTGAAACATATGAAGTTATTCAGAATCTTTTTGATGAGTCTTTCAAGATCATTAAACTGGGTGATCAATCAATAAATGCATGTATCGGCTGTTGGAACTGCTGGCTGAAAACTCCTGGTAGATGTGTAATGAAGGATGAGATGGCTGAAAGTTACGTCGATTACATAAATAGTGATACAGTAATTTTGCTAATGGATACGGCGCAAGGATTTATTAGTCATCAAGCGAAAGCATTTTTTGATAGGACAATTCCGCACTACAATCCATATATAGAAATTGTTGATGGGGAATGCCACCATGTTGCTAGATATAAGAAGTATCCAGACTTGGTATTTTACTTCGATAGGGTAGACTTAAAAAATCAGGAAGAGCAAGTTATTGAGGATTATTTGTATCGTGCAGCATACCAATTTAAATCCAAGGCTTACCGTATTGATGAAAGTCTGCAACTAGTCCAACTGCAATCTAGGAAAGCGAAAAGGTCAGGCGCGGATATTGTAACAGTTGAACCTATAGATAAACTAGTGATTTACAATGGCTCTCCTAGAAAGAGTGGTAGCAATTCGGAAATTATATTAAAAAAGGTTACTGAAGTACTTGGTAATCGGGTTGAGATTCGTGACTTGAAGGAGAGAGATAAATGGGAGATGTGGGCAGATACTTTTGAAAGTGATAAACATGTTATGTTTTTTATGCCCCTTTATGTTCATGCAATGCCATCCCATATCATGGGATTTATTGAAAAACTAAAGCCTTCCCAAGGGAGTATCAGTTATTTTGTGCAATCAGGGTTCCCAGAAAGTAGCCAATCTCACTATCTTGAGGCATATTTTGAACAATTGGCTCTTAGATTAAGAAGAACATATATTGGTACAGCTATTAAGGGTGGGGTAGAAGGTTTACAGCAGAGACCAACTACTGCACAAGAGAAAATGATTAAGCCAATGGTAGATACCATTGTTAACTTGGTGAATGGAGGTACATTTAACCCAATAAATATTCAACAATTGGCTAAGCCAATTCGTTTGAGCAAAGGGACTCTAATTCTCTTTAACATATTTTCCAAAATCGGACTAATCAACTTTTTTTGGAATCGACAACTTAAAGAAAATAATGCATATGAAAAACGTTTTGATTGTCCGTACTTAGTATTAACTAAGGAAAACCAAATACAAATCTAATGCTTCATCTGTTTGCAAATTAAGTCAAAATTTTACTACCGCCAAGGGGGTACTAGATACTTATGACATCATTGTTATCCTCTCAAGGTATGTTGAATGCTTGATTCTGATGTATAAGCTGAGTTTTTAGAAATGAATCATTGCTTCTTAAAAGGAACGCAATGATTCAGGACATTATAATAATTAAAAATGAGGAGTGATTTAATGCAAAATACTATTAGCGATATGGCGAGATATATAAAAAACATAATTCCACCAAATATACCAGAAACATATACTCTCAAAGCTATGTTTGAACATGTTTCGGGAGAAGAAAATATACGAAACGGTATTCTTGCTTTCAGGGATCTTCTCTATTTGGTCTGTGACCGTTTAATTGCTGACGGTAGTTTATATGACAAACCTGTCAAAAACACGCAGAATAATGTTTCTCATCCAAGTTTGCCGGTAAGCTATCCATTTCTGAACAATGTTAAAAGCATATTGTTCAATATAGGGTATCATGGAGAACTCATCGAAAACGGTGGGTCAATATTGCTTGACGACCTGAAATTGCTCACCTCCGTCATAGGTGCGGACGGCGGGCAGATGAAAGCAAAAATCTCTATTCCGAAATTAATTGAAGCCTTGAAATTTTTGACTTGCTGCGGTATTTATTTTGATGGTATCTACTTAGACGCGCGAACATTAGATATGTCAAAAGCTGCATCACTAAAAATTTCATATCCAGATAATCCTGTTATGCTGACAGGTTTGAAGGTTATGGCGATTGCTCAAAAAGATTTGTACACCAAGGGTAATCATGATATTTTCTTGCGGTGCGATTATAGGGTTTTGAAAGATGAAGATACAGAAGTCATCTCTATCTTGAAAGATTTTGTTGCTCCGTTGCCTGCCTTGGTACAAGATTTCGCTCTGAAACTACATCAGCGTTATCTGGACGCGGGATTGACATGTATAGTGGATGTATTCTATCTTGGTATTCGGTTTATCTATTCACATAAAAATAAAGAAATATGGACTTTTTCGGCAGCACATGAATCTGGTTACCGAATCCTCATTAAGGCACAAAGCACTCACATATATTCTGATATTATTGAAACATTTCCATTGCCTTTACAGGAAAAAATCTCCCGGGGTTATGGATGCAACAAGAAATTATTCGGTGAACCCTGCCAAAAAGGTTGTCACGGGTTTAGCTTTCCTTTAGATGATTCAATAATTGATATAAGTCAGGATATTGAAGTATGGCTTGATAAAGAGGTGTCATGCTTACGAAGAAAAAAGCATTTGAATAATTGATATTAAAAAGTAGCTTGTTTTATAAGTTTATATTATATAGCATAATCTAACATCATATACATAGAGGCGGTAGTATTACACCTGTAGTGGATATCATTGGGATGAATCAAATCCTCGTATACAGCTACTAAAACATTTCTTACTATGATTTAATACTTTTGATAAATTCTTTTATTGTGTAGGAAACATAACCTTCGTTTCGCCAAATTAAATTAGAGGTAGTAGTCCAAGGATTGTTTTTTATAGGTATAACTTGAACGGACTCTCTTAGTTTATTATTAATCATGGAATAAGGTATAATAGTTGAACCAAAATTGCCTAATAACATTCTTAATAATAGACCAGAGTCATTACATATGCATGAAATAGTTATCTTAATGCCTTTTTTCTGGAATTCATTAAGAATCCTTTTATATAAACTATTAGAATCGGGTGTATCAAGAAGTAGAAGTGGAATCTGTGAAATTTTATCCAGAGTTATATATTCATCAGTAAATTTGAAATCCTGTGTAGTGACAAAAACACAAGTATCCTGTTGGAGTTCTTTATATGTTAATCCATCCATGTCAAAAGGCAATGGGGAAATAGCGATATCAATGATATGATTTTTTAATAAATCTATGAGATAAGATATACTTCCTTCATGAATTTCTGGCACAATGAATGGATGTTTTTCGCAGAAATTCTCTAAAACAGGAAGTAAGATTTCAGAGCAATAGATAGTGGTGCCAATTGATAATTTATCAGTCATATGTTGCTCGATTTCTTTCACCTCAGTAATAGCTTCATCCATACTATTAAGTATTGTTTTGGAATTTTTCAATAAATTTTCCCCTGCTGGAGTAAGTTTCATATTTTTTTTGTTAGTTCGATCAAAAAGTGTAACTCCAAGCTCTTTTTCCATCGATTTCAATTGCCTTGAGAGTGGTGGTTGCGTTATATATAACCGATCTGCTGCTGCAGTTATACTACCTTCCTCAGCAATTGTTACAAAATATTTTAATTGTCGAATATCCATTGAATCTCTCCCTTTTTAATTTTAATATACCTTAAAGGTATTATAGGCATACTTTATAGATATTTTCAATATTGTTTTTTCTCTTATATAATAAAGATAGGAAGATAGAGAAGAGAGGTGAAAAACAGATTGAAGGTTACAGTGGCAATTACAGGAGCAACGGGAGCAATTTTTGGAATTCGCATATTGGAAATTTTAAAAGGTATTAAAGAAGTAGAAACTCATCTAATTTTATCCGATTGGGCAAGAAAAACTATAGAGTCTGAGACAAACTACATGTCTGAACAAGTAGAAGAATTTGCTGATTATACATACAATGCAGATAATTTAGGAGCAAGAATTTCAAGTGGTTCATTTGCAATAGATGCAATGATTATTGCACCATGTACTATGAAAACACTTGCATCTATTCGAGTAGGGCTTGCAGATAATCTTATATCACGTTCAGCTGATGTTATCTTAAAAGAAAGAAAAAAATTGATTCTTTTAACAAGGGAAACACCTCTAAACAGTATTCATTTAGAAAATATGCTTGCTTTGTCTCAAATGGGAACAACGATTCTTCCACCAATGCCTGCATTTTATAATCATCCAGAAAACATTGATGATATAGTAAATCATATTGCTTATAGGACAATTGATCAACTTGGTTTTATTCTACCAGATTTAAAACGCTGGGATGGATTCGAGGGATAGAAAAAAAATATATACAAAAAGGTATGATAACTATATAGAACATATAGTTTGTTTTTTATTTAGCGTAGTTTATTTGAATAAATTAGGAGGTAATTAAATGGCTTACAAAGATTTAAGAGAGTTTTTAGAATTACTAGAATCAGAAAAACAATTAGTAAGAATTAAAGATGAGGTTATGCCTGAACCAGATATTAGTGCTATCGGGCGTAGTGCACCAAATATGGAAAGTGCACCAGCAGTTTTTATAGAAAAAATTAAAGGATATAAAAATCCACTTGTACTTAATGTTCATGGTTCTTGGCAAAATCATGCACTAATGTTGAATATGCCTAAGGACACCCCCGTTAAAGATCAATTCTTTAGATTAAAGGAACTTTGGGAACAATATCCAGTGAAACCAGTTTGGGTAGATAAGAAGGATGCACCAGTAAAGGAAGTAATTATTGAAGATGATATTAATCTTTTTGATGTACTGCCACTTTTTAGGATCAATGAATTTGATGCTGGATTCTATCTTTCAAAAGCACTTATTGTTAGTAGAGATCCTAATAGACCAGATAACTATGATGAACAGAATGTTGGAATTTATAGAATTCAAGTAAAAGGAAAAGATAAAGTGGCAATTCAACCATTACCTTTCCATGATATTGCAGTTCACTTTAAAAATGCTGAAGAAAAGAATGAAAGACTTCCTATAGCAATATGCCTTGGTAATGATCCAGTTTTAAGCTTTATGGCTAGTACACCAATTGCATATGTACAATCAGAATATGATTTTGCAGGTGCTCTTAAAGGAGAACCAATAGAACTTATTAAAGCAGAAAACAGCAATCTTGATATTCCAGCTCGTTCAGAGGTCATACTTGAAGGATATATTGAACCGAGAGTTCGAGAAATAGAAGGACCATTTGGAGAATTTCCAGGAAGCTATTCTGGTTCACGTCTTCAACCAATTGTAAAAATAACAAAGATTACACACCGTACAAATCCTATATTTGAAAACTTGTATCTTGGCATGCCTTGGACAGAGATTGATTATTTAATGGCTCTTAATACAAGTATTCCTTTATATGATCAAATAAAGAGAGACTTCCCAGAAGTGCAAGCAGTAAATGCTATGTATACACATGGTATCGGTGCGATTGTATCTACAAAATCACGTTTTGGAGGATATGGAAAAGCTGTTGCAATGAGACTTCTTTCCACACCTCATGGAATGTCATATACAAAGATCGTTATTATAGTAGATGAATTTGTTGATCCATTCAACCTTGAACAAGTTATGTGGGCTCTTACAACTCGTGTACGTCCAGATAAAGATGTATTCAAAGTTCCATATGCTCCAGGAATGCCTCTTGACCCATCTTCTGAACCAGCAGGAATGCATACAAAATTAGTTATTGATGCAACAACCCCTGTTGCTCCAGATTTTGGTAGAGATACTGAGCTATTAGAAACTCCAATTGGAACAGAAAAATGGTCAGAAATTCTTCGTAATTTAATTAAAGAGGGAGGAAACAAATAATGAAATGTCCTAGATGTAATTCCGAATCAATAGATATAATGGCAAAATCACCAGTTGGTGATGTATGGGAAGTATATTTATGTGATACATGTACATTCTCATGGAGAAGTACCGAAGGTACAAATATAACTGATCCAGAACAATATGACAAAAGGTTTAAATTAAATCCAGAAGAATTTGACACATTAGCTCAAATCCCACCAATTCCACCACTATTGAAGAAATAGTATGTCTTGTAAGAGAGTGCCTCTCGTCCTAAAGGATTAGAGGTCTTTTCTTATGAATAATTAAAATTTAAATAAAAGGGGAATTAACATATGAATGTAAGTAAAGAAAATAAGATATTTACAGCCCAGTTTATTATTGTAATTTTGATGGCCCTATCATTATTCTTAAGTGTGATGTTTTTAACATCAGGTATTCCAGCAAATATTACAGCAACCACAGGAAATGCATTTATAGGTGGGATGATGACAACATTCTTCATGATCGCTGCAATTATAACAAGGCCTATTATTGGATATATAATTAAAAAAGTTAATGTGAAATCTTTAAATATAATGACTATTATCATTTTATCAATTCTTATTTTTAGTTTATCTATAACTAATTCTATAGCACTAATGCTGTTTATCAGAGTATTACAAGGTATTTGCTTTGGTATATTATCAACAAGCATGGCAACCATGGCAACAAATGTAATTCCGGCAAAGCGAATGGGAGAGGGTATTGGTTACTATGGAATGGCAACAAGTGGTGGAACTAGCTTTGCTCCTATGATAGCACTTTCAATTTTACAAGCTTTTTCATACAAAGCATTAATATTAACATCAACAGCACTTGCAATTGCTACTCTTGTTCTTACCCTATTGTCAAGTAATAATAAGAAAGAAAAAAGAAGTGATGTAACTAGCGATGTGATAGAAAAGATTTCTTTCACTGAATATGCATTTGATTTAAGAGCACTGTTACCATGTATTATTGTGTTATTTTTCTCTTTCACACTTGGGGGAGTAACAAGTTTTTTAAAACCATTAGGAAAAGAAGCTGGTATAGAAGCTACGATTTCACTTTTCTTCTTAGTAGAATCTATTGTATTATTGATATCAAAGGCAGCTTCAGGTATTATATACGACAGATTAGGACATAAAGTAATAATGTATCCTGCAGCAATATGCGGTATCATAGGACTTTACTTGCTATCAATTGTAGATAGCACTACAATCCTACTTGTTGCAGCAGTATTTTATGGAATAGCATATGGTTTTTTAACACCCACGCTACAAACAGTTGCAGTAAGTAGAGTGGACAAGAAAAAACACGGGACAGCAAATGCAATGTACCTATCTTTCATGGATTTGGGTATGGCAATGGGTTCACCAATTTTAGGAATTGTAGCTGGAGCTCAAGGTTATCGTGTAATCTATTCAATATCTATAATTTTTATAGTTGTACTAATTCTACTTTATGCATTTACAATTGGACATAAAAAATCAGCGCAATTATAGAGTATTTTTATTAAAAGGAAGGTGACAAAAAATGAATGAATTTTCTTTTAAAGTAGGGGAGGGAAAGTATCAAGTCTGTCTCCATGCAGTGTTCTGTGGTAAGGATGTTTCTGTATGTATTTTTGGTGGAGATGTGCCTCATATCGGGGCAGTGTCTGTTGCTGTTCCAAGGAAAAGTCTTACGGGGGATGGCAGTAATTCTGCAAGTGCAAGTGTAATCTGTATTACGGGTCATAAAGAAGATGAACTGGCTCGCCTTATCGCACTTCGTCTTAGTTCTAAATGGCAGTGTAATGTCACTGTTTCAGTAGGTGTTCATGTGGATGATGCAAAGAAGGATGATATTGATATTATAGGCAGAAATATCGAAGAGCTCGTTAGAAATTTTACAGATAAAGTCGCTAGAGAAGTATAAAAAGTTAAAATGGCTTACACAAATGAGTGTAAGTCTATATTTTTATCTCGCTATATTAAAGCACTAACAAAATTATAATAAAATAATTTACTTGCTTATAAATAGCAGTCAGTATTTTTCTTTAGTTATCATCAATATGCTTATGCCCCAGTTACTTTAGTAAAGGATTTGAAGGTATCATTAAAAGAGGATACAAAAAAAGTCAATTTTAATTGATATGTTCCCGAGTACTGCCCAAGTTGAGACGGTTGTTCTTTTGTCCAGAAAAAATCCTGATGATAGAATTGAGATTGACCTAGACCTTAATGAGCTTGATATTACTACTGGAGGATGCACGAGTGCCACAATGTCCACCAGAAAAAGAAAAAGTGATAACAGAGACTTAAAAACATTTTAGGATGATATGAGTAAAAGGATTTGGAAATTCGCTTGCAGCCAACGAGTGCAGATAAAAAGATTATTTTAAACTCGTTTATTATGTCAGGCACAAAGTCAGCAGATTTAAAGGAATGGTGTCAAATGTTTGCCTCGACAATGACGACTGCGTGGATGTCATGATAAGCAAGATACTGAACTAATAACCCAATAAACTACCAAAAAACAAAGAGCTTCAGAAAGGGAGTACAAATTAGGGATTTATGAAAACAAAATAAGTTTTTGAGCGACACCTTCAAGCGGGCACAAACAGACAATCCTACATTTAGGGAATATCCCCTAGATGTAGGATTTTTTATTATGATTCAAGCGCATTTTTTACAGTATTATAATCCCTATGGAGTGTTTTGCTCTGCCACCATCGAAAGATTGTCTGATGGAGTATATTGATAAATCTTGTCAAACTGTGAAGTTGAAGAGTACGCATCTGAATTTTCTTCAAAGTTCTCTACCTGTTCCATAACCTTGTTGAAAATCTCTGGGCTATACTGTGGTGGATAACCATTCTTCACCAAGCATATCTTTATATCAAGTTTCAACTGGTTACGAACATTTTGATTATTAAGCCAATCTGCAAATGAAGACTTTGTATCAATAATTTCCTTTACTTTTTTTGCTAACAACTTACACTCGTTGTTAATAATCACACCATCTACTTCTTTATCTGTACCATATTCAAAATTATACTGGTCACGTAAAGCAATTAGGATGTCGTAAAAAGCTTTTTCTTCAAAAGTTAAACCAAGTTTTCGGAAGCTATCTCTATTTTCGTTCATTTGACGTAAAATAGATAGTGCTTGCTCTGTTGCAATCTTAATAATATCATCGGAGGCTTTTTCTTGTGTTTCTCCTGCTTCTTCAGCTGTAAGCTTTTTACGTCTCTCGTGATAATCTGCAATTGTCTTTTCCAACATTTCTTGAAATGTTTTTGCAGCTACCTGATTCACTTTTCCATATTCCTTAATTTGTTTTCGTAGCATTTTTATAAGAAGTTCAAGCTTCGTTGCAGGCATTTTAACATCAGATAGTTTTTCAAAATATTCAGGGGAGAAAATATCTTCTTCCTCACCACTTTCAAGAACACTTTCTACTTGATTATATTTTAAAGCTTCCTCGACCATTTTAGAAACTGCACGATTCATTGTGTCAGCATCAACTTCGCTTGTCCCACTCATTTTACGAACGAAACCAGCTATTGCCATAAAACACTGAGCAAGGGCAGATTCGGCCTCGCCAAGCTCACCTGAAGGCTGGCAAATATCAAATGCGGTTCTCATTCTTTTAACTGTCTTTAAAAAGTAGGTTTTAAACGATACTTTTTGTACTCTACCATTTCCCTCCGTCTGTAATTCTTGTGTTGAAATAAAAACATATTCCGCTGCTTTGGCAAGTAATTTGTAACGTATAATTGGGTCGCACTCTGGGTTTAAGAATGGAATTAAATCATAATCAGCAAATAATGTCTTTAAAATTTCTAGTTCTTCTCTGAACACCTGTGT